>NZ_JBSGEL010000025.1:0-116475 GCF_053602875.1 Kitasatospora sp. NPDC004289
TCCCAAGCCGTCATCATCACCACCGACAAGGACGGCCGCTCCCACGCCTGGAACGCCGTCAACCACAACGGCACCATCACCTACATCGACGCCCAAACCGGCCGCCGAAGCCCCCAACCCCTCCACAACGGCGACAACGGCGTCTTCGCCATCCCCCTCGACCCCAACCGCACCCCCACCACCCCCGACCACCACACCACCGACCCCACCCACAACCCCGACCACGACCGCACCGCCCCCGAAGAAGCCGCCGGCACAGCTGCCAACAGTGCGGTGGACGAGGACAAACGCAAGCGGGACGCGTTGGTCAAGCGTGCGAACGAGGAACCCGGCTTCTTCAAGGAGCACTATCGGAAGAACGGCTATCGCCGGGATTCCGAGGAGGAGGTCGACGGTGTACGGCTGCCCCAGCTCAAGCCCGATCCGGACAACCCCGGTAAGTGGACGGCTGACACCGTCGAGGCGCTGAAGTCGACTTACATGTACCGGGGAATGGAAGTCTTCGGCGACCCTTCCACGCTCCTGGACGGCAACGAGACGAAGCTGGACGAGGCGGTCGAGAAGCGGCGCAAGGCACTTGACGATGCCAAGGTCGCTCGAGAGAACCTCAAGGCAGCCGACGCTGCTGCGAAGGCCGACCCGAGCCCGGAGAACCTGCAGGCTCTGGAGGACGCTGAGAACGCCCGGTCCGCGACCATCGCGGAGACTACGGACAAGGGCGAGGAGCTCGGGGAGTCGGCCGCGATGCTCCACGCCATTCCCGACAACTTCCCGGGCGCCGAGCCGGCAGGCGTCTGGGGGAAGGGGAACAATCGTTTCGACCAGGTCTGGAAGTTGCCGGACGGCAGCTACGTGGTGGTGGAGGCAAAGGCACCTACGGGGAAGATCGGCGACAGGGCCTCGCTCGAGGATTCGCCCTCGAAGGGGCGGCAGGTGGAGCAAGGGCACCCGGACTACTTCGACGCAATTCTTGCCCAGATGGACAAGCGTGCAACAGCTGAGCCGGAGAACGCCGAGTTGGCCGAGGACCTACGTGATGCCTGGGCGCAGAAGAAGGTGATCTACGTGGCGGTCTGGGCTCAGGTCGACAAGGAGAAGTCCGAGGACGACGACGGCAACACCTTGGAAAGTCACAACTACGGTGGCTATAGGATGAAGCGCTTCAATATCGACACCCGGGACGCTGACGGCAACCCCCTTTAGGAGCTGAGCAGATGGCTACGAATGTTGCCCGCCACGAGGTGCCTACCGGCAATGTCGAGCGCGGTCTCGAGGTGCTGGGGCGGTCGTTGGCCCGGGCACTGGCCGTGGTCGATGCGGGGCCCCGGGAGTTGGCGCGGGTCGGGCAGGTTGCACTGACGGTTGCGGAGTCGCGTGGGCTGCTGGACCCGACGGCGCGGCGCCTGGAGACATGGGACGCCTATGTCCTGGCGATGCAGGCGAGGACGGCGCTGTTCGCGGTAGCCGTGTCGGAGGTGTCTCCGGTGGAGTGTCGCTTCGGTGAGGAGACGCGGCTGATCGCCGTGACCGGGCCGCAGAGTGCGGCCGATGCGGGTACGTGGGTGGAGGCGTTCTGGCTGGCTGTCATCTGCCGTGAGCCGGCGCGGCTGGACATGCTGTGTGCGGTGCCGGTCGACGTACTGCGCGCGTCGGGGGCGGTGTACGACGAGTACGTGTACTCCTGGGTCGAGACCTTGCAGGCGTATTGGCGCAAGGAGCCGGTGGTGGTGGAGAAGCTGACCGCGGCCATTGAGGGTACGGACCCCGAGGTGCTGCGGGTCGGCAGGCCGGAGTCGGTGCTGAGCCTGATCTATCCGCCGATGGCTGCGCTGTACCAACTCCTGCGTGGTGACGGGGTGAAGTTCAACGCCGCGCTGACGGAGGCGGTTGAGCTGCACCGTGACTTCTGGTCCCAGGAGGAGGACGACCGGGCGATCACCTCGACGGGATTCGTCGCTCTGGGGCCGTTGGCCGTGGCCTGCATGGCGTATGACGGGGGGATCCCGGTCGAGGTCTCTTCGGAGTACCTGCCGAAGAACCTGCTGGATCGTTCATGGGTCGGCGAGTACCCGACTGCCTGACGGCGCTCGTCTCAGCTGCCGGCAGTTGCCTGTCCGAATCAGGGCTGGGGCATCCCGGTGGAGCCGGAGTACCTGCGGAGTGCACAGGCGCCGCCGTTGACCTGCTGGTGCTCGCGGACCGGCAGGGCGCGTACGCGGTACGGCTGGACACCGCTCTGTTGCGGCGGACGCTGCGCGACACCGCCTGGTCCCGATCGTCGGCGGCACGGACCGGTGCGGCGGCGGCGTTCACCGAACTGCGCGGCCTGCTGGTGGCCGTGGACCGGTCGGCCGTCACGTAAACCACGTCGGAGGGCGTACGTCCAGGTTCGGTCGGAGGTCTGAGAGGGGGCTGGGAACAGGAGGGGTTCGGTGCGGTGTTGGATCAGTAGCTGCGGGGGCACCGACGGTAGTCGGGGTGGTCCGGATGGGCGGGGACCGCAGCGGACATGAGACCAACTGACCCGGGAGTGACCTGAGTTGAACGCCATTGTGAAGCGGCACGGCATTTCCACGGAGCACGTCGAGAGTGGTCTGGCGCTGCTGGGCGAGGACCTGGCGGTGGATCTGGGGAGGCTGCGGCCAGGAGCTTCGCTGGGGCTGGTGAGCGTGCTGGAGACGGCGTTGGTGATGGCCGAGGCCGGGCTGCTGCTGGACCCGGGGGGCGAGCGGGTGGAGAGCCGGGAGGCGTTCCTGACGGCGGCTCAGGCGGCTGCGGCGCTGTTCGCGGTGGCGGGAGTGGAGGAGGGCGCCGTGGAGGCCCGGATCGGCGGGGCCGTGCGGACGGTGGGGGCGGGGGACTCGCGGCGGGAGGCGCACGCGGGGAACTGGCTGAACGCGTTCTGGCTGGCGGCGGTCTGCCGGGAGGGCGGGCTGCTGGACGGGCTGGCGGCGGTGCCGGTGGAGGTGCTGCGCGGGTCCGGTGCGCCGGAGGACGAGTACACCTGGGCGTGGGTGGCGGCCCTGCAGGCGTACCGGCGTCAGGACCAGGGGCTGGCCCAGGAGTTGGCCGCCGCGTTGGAGGCGGCGGAGCCGGCCGCGGTCGTGGACCGGGAGTACCTGATGAAGGTGGTGCGGCCGGCCATGGACCTGTTCGGCCGGTTCGTGGCGCGGGACCAGGCGGGCTTCGACGCGGCGCTGGTGCGGGCCCTGGAGCTGCACCGGGAGTACTGGACGGCGGACGGGGAGCGGGCGGTGACGTCCACCGGGTTCGTGGCGCTGGCTCCGCTGGCGGTGGCCTGTCTGGCGCAGGACGCCGGGATGGCGGTGGACGTGGTGTCGGAGTACCTGCCGGTGGGTCTGGTGACGGGGCGTTAGGGAGCGGGACGGCCGGAGCCGGCGGGCGCGTCCGAGGGCGCCCGCCGGCTCCGGCCGGTGAAGGGGGAAGGGGACTGCGGCGGTTACTGGAGGAACTTGGCGCCCGCCCAGTCGGCGTGGTCGCTGTTGATGCCGTCGCCGCCGTCGGTGACCTTCAGGGTCAGGGTGTTGACGCCGGCGACGTTGACGTCGACCGGCTGGGCCGGGGTGGTCGGGGTGTTGACGGAGGGGCTCTCGTAGAGCTTGACGCCGTCGCCCCAGACCTCGAACTTCAGGGTCGCGTAGGAGCTGACCTCGTCGTCCACGCCGGTGTCGGCCTGGAAGCGGGTGTAGCCGCGGTTGAGGTTGTAGGTGATGGTGCTGTTGGCGTGGGTGCCGATGCCCTTGGGGTAGGTGGTGCCGTTGATCTTCAGCGGGTTGCCGTCGATGCTGCGGTCCTTCTGGACGGTGCCGAAGTCGGCCTGTGCCGAGGCCCAGGCCAGGTCGCTGGCGTTGACCGGGGCCGAGGCCTTGACGGTGAGCTTGGCGCCGGCCCAGTCGGCGTGGTCGCTGTTGATGCCGTCGCCGCCGTCCAGGGCCTTCAGGACCAGGGTGTTGACGCCGGTGACGTCGACGTTCACGCTCTGGGTCTGGTTGTTGGGGCCGAGGGTGTAGGGGCTCTCGTAGAGCTTGACGCCGTCGCCCCAGACCTCGAAGCGGACCGAGCCGGTGGCGGTGATCTCGTCGTCCACGCCGGTGTCGGCCTGGAAGCGGGTGTAGCCGCCGCCCAGGTTGTAGGTGATGGTGCTGTTGGCGTGGGTGCCGATGCCCTTGGGGTAGACGGTGCCCTGGAGCTTGATCGGGGTGCCGTCGATGCTGGTGTCCTTGCGGGGGGTCCCGAAGGAGTTCTGGTAGCTCGCCCAGGCCAGGTCGCTGAGGTTGACCGTCTTGGGGGTCGGGAGCGTGGTGACCGCGGCGGCGTTGCTCGCGGCGGAGACGTTGCCCGTGGTGTCCACGGCCTTGACCGTGAAGGTGTAACCGGTCGAGCCGGCCAGGCCGTTGGCGGTGAAGGTGGTGCCGGTGGTGGTGCCGATCACGCTGCCGTTGCGCAGGACCTGGTAGTTCGTCAGGCCGACGTTGTCGGTGGAGGCGTTCCAGCTCAGGTCGACGCTCGCGTCGGTGAGGTTGGCGGTCGCCAGGCCGGACGGGGTGCTCGGGGCGGTGGTGTCGACGACCGTGCTGCCCGCGGCGGCGGTGACGGTGGCGCCGGCGTTCACCGGGACGCTGACGTAGGAGACGGTCTGGCCGTAGAGCGACTTGGTCTGCGCCGGGTAGGCGGTGCCGTTCACCGAGATGGTGGAGTAGGAGCCGTAGAACTGGGCCTCCCAGTTCACCGTGGAGCCCGCGTTGTTGGTCAGCACCGAGCCGGTGGTGCCGATGTGCTTGAGCTTGAGGTCGCTGTCGCCGACCTTGAGGTGGTCGATCTCCACCCACGGGGTCTCCGAGGTCAGGCGGGAGACGGTGGCGACCTTGTGGTTGGGGGCGTCGGGCTGGACGCCCATCATGCCGTCGACGGTGTTGCTGACGGCGAGGAAGGAGATCTCGGGGTAGGTGTCCTTGTCCTTCATCAGCTTCTTCAGCCAGGACCAGCCCTCGCCGGAGCGGTTGTACTGGTAGTACATCTCCGGCAGGTAGGAGGTCGCCTCGACGTTCAGGCTGTCGTCGTTGGCGGCGATGAAGTCCAGGTAGGCGGAGGTCCGCGGGCCGTAGTCGCCCAGGCCGTTGAGCATCATCAGGAAGCTGGCCTCGTGGCCCCAGCTGCTGTAGCCGGTGCCGTTGGCGTCCTTGCCGCGGACGTAGCGGTTGTTGGCCGAGTCGAACCACTGGCTCTCGAAGTGGTTGCGGACCCGCTGCGCGCGGTTGGCCCAGGTGGTGCTGCCGGCGGTGTCGCCCTTGGCCTTGAGGATCTGCGCGTAGGCGAGCATCGACTGGTACTGGAAGCCCAGCGCGTCGGCGGCCGAGGTCAGGTTCTCGTTGGGGAACTCGAAGAAGGTCGCGGTGTACTCACCGTTCTGCTTCTTCGCCACGGGCTGCTCGGCGGCGGGGTTGGCGTCGTTCCAGGTGACCTGGTGGGAGGCCAGGAACTGGTTCATGGTGGAGTCGTAGTACGCCGACAGGGTCGGGTCGTTGATCCAGGCGGCGTTGCCGGTCCACTGGTACTGCTTGAAGGCCTTGGCCATCAGGTTGAACGGCGAGGGCAGCTCGCGGAAGCCGGTCTGGTCGATGTAGTACATCGCGCCGGTGGGGCTGTGCGCCCACAGCGGCCAGCCGTTCTGGCCCGGGTCGTCGGCGTCGCCCGCGAAGGTCTTGAACATGTTGAGGGTCTCGTTGTCGAGACCGATGACGTGCGCGCCGTCCGACTGGTGCGAGATGTCGCGGTTGTAGTACGACTCGCGGCTGGTGTAGGCACCCCAGTAACCCGGCTGCACGGTCTGGTGGGTGGCGTCGGTCAGCCGCCACCACTCGGGCTCGTGGCCCATCATCGGGTTGCCCTGGTAGAACGCCATGCCGAGCGCGCGGTCGCGGCCCCAGGCGAAGCCGTCGTTCAGCGCGGCGTTGGGGGAGTTGATGGTCAGCGGGCTGGTGGGCGCGCCGACGTAGTTCTGGATGGTGATGCGGTCCACCCGCGGCACGTCGGTGGAGCCGACGGCGGTCAGCTCGATGACGTCGCCGGGCTTGAGGGCGACCTTGCTGCTGGTGCGGGTGTCGATGTTCTTCGGGTCGGTGTAGTCGGTGCCCCAGCGGCCGTTGGCGTTCCAGCTGTCCACCTGGGCCGAGTTGACGGTCAGCCGGTAGCTGACGCCGCCGGCGGTCTTGCCGTTGTAACGGGTGATCAGGTCGTACGTGCCCGCCGCGCCGGCGAAGGTGGACCGGGCCGAGCTGGTCTGGCCGGCCGCGCCGCGGGCGTAGGTGACGGTCTCGACCGGGTTGTTGTACGCGCTGTGGTTCACGGTCTCGGTCGCGAAGTTGGTCAGCGACATGTTCTCGACCTGGAGCACGTACGGACCGGCGGCCGTGTCCGCCGAGGCAGTGGCGGCGGGCAGGGCGGGGAGCGCGATGGTGCCGGCGATCAGGGCGATGGCGGCGGACAGCGCGCGAGGGTGGCGGCGCATGGGCGGTCGGTCCTTTCGGGTGGGGGCGTGCGTGGGGGAGCGGCTGAGGGGCAGCCGTGGGAGCGGCGCGACCGCGCCGTGAGGTCTTGAGGTGTGGGGGTGGGGCGTTGAAAGCCGTTGAACTGTGTCGCCTATTGAGGACTTCGGCGAAGGCCCTGTCAATAGTTGAATCCCGTTCAATCGCAAGGCTTCCATCGACTTCCGGGCCGTCGGCGCTGGTTCGAATGCGTCCGGATCGGCTCGGTACGACTGCCGTTTTCGCAGTTCAGAAGGCTGACCTCGGCCGGCCGTCGGAGCGGGCGGCGGTGCGGCGGGGGCCCGGCGGGGGTGTGGGGGCCTCGGGATCTTGCAGTAGATCAATGACAGAACATCAGAAAGCTTTCACTGCTGTGTTGCATGCCATGGTGAGGCTGAGTAGTGTCCTGCCAAGGCGAACGGCGGCCCGAGGGCTCCGAAGAGCCCGCCGGACCGCCGTCGTCGTCGGCCTCCTGACGGTCGATCAGACGGCCGTCGGGGTGAGGAGTGAGGTGCAACGGCCCGGCGGAGTGCTGGCCGGGTCGGTGGCGCGGAGGAGGTCCGCGATCAGCGGGCGGCGGGGCCGCTCCAGCCCGTCGGCACGTGGCCGAGACGCACCCGCTGCGGGTGGTCGCCGACCGGGACGGAGACGGTGGGGCGTCCGGTGGCGAAGTCGATCGCGGTGACGCGGTCGCTGCCGCTCTCCGAGACCACGCAGGAGCGGCCGTCGCCGCTGACGGTGGCCCAGTACGGCTTGGCGGCCGGGATCAGCGGGCCCTCCTGGAGGGTGGCGCGGTCGAGCACGGTGACGTAGTCGTCCATCGTCCCCGCCACGCACAGGTGGGCGCCGTCGGGGCTGGCCGAGAGGCCGTGGTGACGGGAGTCGTTCACCCAGGTGGTGCGGTCCTCGTTGGTGGCCGGCGACTTGGGCAGCTCCTTGAACCGGGTGATCCGGTCGGCGGCCACGTCGTACTCCACCAGGCCGTTGTAGAAGGAGAGCTGGAAGTAGAGGGTGGAGCCGTCCGGGCTGAAGGCGGCCGGGCGGACGGCGTCGGAGAGGTCGCTGCGTCCGGCCGCGTCCAGCCGCTCGCGCATGTCGATCACCTTGACCGGTGCGTAGGTGTCGGCGTCCACCACGGTGATCCGCCGGTCGCCCTTGGTCCAGTCGAGCCAGGGGGCGTCCAGCGCGGTGGTGACCTCGCCGATCGACATGTTCCACAGTCGGTGGCCGCCGTCGGTGAAGAGGTTCTCGTGCGGCTTGTCGCCGGTGCGGAAGGAGCCGAGCTGGGCGCCGGTGCGGACGTCGAGCACGTGCACCGTGTTCGCGGTGGAGGCGGAGACCGCGACCTTGGTCCCGTCGGGGGAGAGGGCCATGTGGTCGGAGCGGTAACCGGCCACCGGAAAGCGCCAGTTGAGGCGGCCGGTGGCCAGGTCCAGGGAGACCACGTCGGCGAAGCTCGGGCGGGAGACCACCACGGAGGAGCCGTCCGGGGTGGTGTACATGTCGTCGACGAACTGGTCGTGGCCCTCGCCCGGGCCGAGGCGGACGCCGAGGAAGTAGGCCAGCCTGATCGGGTCGCGGTGGATCTCGGCCAGCCGCTGCTCCCTGTCGGGGACGACGTCGATCCGGCCCACCTTGGCGAGGTCTCCGGAGGAGGCCAGCACGTCAGCGGTGCCGTCCCAGTTGTTGCCGACCAGCAGGACTTCGCGCAGGGGCGGCGAACCGGCGGCCGGAGCAGGGGAGTTGAGGGAGGCGGCCAGGGCCAGGGCGGCGGCCAGGGCCAGGGCGGTGCGGGGGATCCGGGGCACGGTCACTCCTGGGGGTGGGGAGGAGGCGCGGGACGTTACCCGACGGTAGGGATGACATGCCCGGGTCGGCAAGACCTCGGATGCGCCGAGTCGGTACGCGAATTGAGTCGAACGGCGCACCAAGACTTGGTCAAGTCCCTATGGTCTGGACCATGTTGATGATTCGTCAGAAGGTCGTGGGTGGACTCACCGCGCTGACCCTGGCCGTCGGCCTCGGCGCCGTGGCCGTCCCCGTGGCCCAAGCCGCGCCGACGGCAGCGAAGTTGGTCTGGAAGGACTGCCCGCCGGAGGCCGGCTGGCCGCCGCACGACCCCCGGATGCTCTGCACCACCGTCACGGTGCCGCTCGACCACCGCAGGCCGAACGGGCGCACCATCGAGATCGCCGTCTCCCGGATCGCCACCGCCAAGCCCGGCCTGCGGCGCGGCGTGCTGCTGCACAACGGCGGCGGCCCCGGCACCCGCAGCCTCCACCTGCCCAGCGCCTACGCGCAGGTCTACCCGCAGGAGGTGCTGGACCGCTACGACCTGATCGGCTTCGACCCGCGCGGCATCGGCCACAGCGCCCCGCTCACCTGCGGCCGCACCGAGGCCGGGCTGCCGACCGAGAAGGTGCTCCCCTTCCCGGCGCCGGACGGCTCGATCGCGCCGAACGTCGCCTTCGGCAAGGCGCTCGCCCGGGACTGCCTGGCCAACGGTGGGGACGTGCTGCCGTACGTCACCACCGCCAACACCGCCCGCGACATGGACCGGATCCGGATCGCGCTCGGCGAGCGGAGGATCTCCTACTTCAGCGGCTCGTACGGCAGTTACCTCGGCACCGTGTACGCGCAGCTCTTCCCGGAGCGCACCGACCGCTTCGTGCTGGACAGCCTGGTCGACCCGGCCCGGATCTGGCACGGCATGTGGTCGCTCTGGGACAGCGGGGCCGAGCTGCGCTTCGGCGACTTCGCCGCCTGGGCGGCGGAGCGCGACGGCGAGCTCGGCCTGGGCGCCACCCCGGCCGAGGTGCGGGCCGGATTCCTGGCGCTGGCCGCGCGGTTGGACCGCACCCCCGGCCATCACCCCGACGCGGGCGAGGTGAACGGCAACCGCTTCCGGATGCTGTACCGGGGCCTGTCCATCCACACCGCGCTCTTCCCGGAGATCGCCGCCTGGTGGCGCTACCTGGACGGGACGGACGCGCAGGCGCCGGCCTGGTACCCGAGGGTGGTGGAGGAGGGGATCCCGGCCGACAACGAGGTGGCCGCGATGCTCGCCGTGGTCTGCGGGGACGTGCGGTGGAACCGCGATCCGGCGTCCTACCAGCGGGAGGTGACGGACCACCGGCAGCGCTACCCGCTGCTCGCCGGGATGGGCGCCAACGTCTTCCCCTGCCTGTGGTGGAACGACCCGGTCGAGCCGCCGGTGCGGATCGCCGACCGGGGGCCGGCGAACATCCTGCTGCTGCAGAACCTGCGCGACCCCTCCACCCCCTACGCCGGTGCGCTCGGGCTGCGCGAGGCGCTGGGCGGGCGGGCCCGGATGGTGACGGTGGACGCGGGCAACCACGGGACGTACGACCCGGAGGCGCCGTCCTGTGCGATCGCCGAGACGCACCGCTTCCTGGTCACCGGGCAGCTCCCCGCCCGCGACCGGTTCTGCCGCCCCGACCCGGTGCCGGCCGGGGCGGGCGGGGCGCCCGGTGCCGCGAAGGCGGGCGGCACGGCGGCGTTGTTCGCGCGCGGAATGATCTGAACGGACGTCAGGTTGTCGGCTCCGTAACCGAGATCACCGGGTGAGGAGCCGACGATGTCCGAGGGAACCCCCGTCCGCCAGCTGCGGCTGGTGGTCACCGCCGCCGACTACGAGGCGGCGCTGCGCTTCTACCGCGACGAGCTGGGGCTGGCCGAGCAGGCGGCGTTCGCCTCGCCGGACGGCCGGGTCACCATCCTGGACGCCGGCCGGGCCACCCTGGAGATCACCGATCCGGGGCACGCGGAGTTCATTGACGAGGTGGAGGTCGGCCGCCGGGTGGCCGGGCACCTGCGGGTGGCCTTCGAGGTGGACGACTCCCCGGCGGTGACGGCGCGGCTGGCGGCGGCGGGTGCCCGGGTGCTGGCCGAGCCGGTCCGCACGCCGTGGAACTCGCTCAACTCGCGCCTGGAGGGCCCGGCCGGGCTGCAGCTGACCCTCTTCACCGAACTCGGGGAGGACGGGACGGTCGCCTGAGGCGGTGTCAGGCCAGCAGCTCGCGCAGGACGGCCGCGTGGCTGCTGTCCAGGTCGCCCTTGGAGGCGGTGAGCAGCACGATCGGCCCGTCGGTGGCCAGGGCGCGCAGCCCGGTCAGCGCCTCCTGGGCCTCCGGTGCTTCCAGCTCGGCGAGGTAGCGCTCGCGGAAGGCGGGGAAGCCGCCGCCCTCGTGGTACCAGCGGCGCAGCTCGGTGGAGGGCGTGAGCGCCTTGGGCCAGGAGTCCAGGGCGGCGTCCTCCTTCCTGATGCCGCGCGGCCAGAGCCGGTCCACCAGGACGCGGGCGCCGTCCTCGGGGCGGTGCGGGTCGTAGACCCGGGCGAGGTGGACGGGGTGACGGGGCATCGGGCTCGCCTTCGCGCTGCGGGACGGGTGTCCGCAGCGTATCCGCGGGCGGCGGCCGAGTCTGGTAGGCGGGGCGCCCGGAGCGGCACGGGCGCCCCGCCGGCCTCGGGAGGGGGAGGCGGGAGAGGTCGGGTGGGCGGGTCAGGCGGTCGCGGCGCGCTCGGCGGCGCTGCGCTCGACGCAGAACTCGTTGCCCTCGATGTCGGCCATGGTGACCCAGCCGGTGCCGTCCGGGCGGCGGTGGTCGGCGACGACGGTGGCACCGATGGTCAGCAGGCGCTCCACCTCCTCGTCGCGGGTGCGGTCCGAGGGCTGGATGTCGAAGTGCAGGCGGTTCTTGACGGTCTTCCCGTCCGGGACGGCGATGAAGAGGATCTCGATGCCGTTCGGGGTGACGAGCAGCGCCTCCGGATCGCCGGGGAGGTCGTCGTCGGCGAGCTTGGAGTCGAGGACCTCGGCCCAGAAGTTGCCGAGGACGTAGGTGTCGGCGCAGTCGACCGTGATGTGGTGCACAAGGGAAGCCATGGCGGTCACTATGGCGGCTGGTCAGGTACGCGTCCACCCGATTTGCGGGCGGTCCCGGGCACCTGACCAGCGCCGACGGCCCGTCAGTTGTCCTTCTCCGCCTTGAGGGCGGCGAGCTCGGCCTCCAGCGAGGCGATCTTCTGCTGGTAGTGGTTCACGGTGGCCCGGACGTTCTCGATCGGGAAGAGCTGTGGGATGTGCTGCGGGCAGTTCCAGTCGTAGGCCTCGACGGAGATCAGCATCGCCCGCTCCGGGTGGGCCCGGTAGCCCTCGGGCTTGAGCCGGGCCACCAGCTCCTGGTCCTCGGAGGCCTCCACCGCACGGGCCCGGCCGTAGATCTTGAGCCGGGTGCTGTTGGCGTAGTCCATCAGGAAGAGGGCGACCTTGTCGTCGTGGTCCATGTTGCCCCGGCTGATGTACTGGCGGTTGCCGCGGAAGTCGGCGAAGGCCAGCGTCCGGTTGTCCAGTACCTGGAGGAAGCCGCGCGGGCCGCCCCGGTGCTGGATGTAGGGCCAGCCGGACTCGCCGACGCTGGACAGGTAGAAGCTGTCCCGGGCGCCGATGAACACCCGCTCGTCCGGGCCGAGCAGGACGGGCCCGGCGGCGGGGCCCGAGGTGCGCGGTCCGTAGGCGCGCAGGCTGCCGTTGCGGCGCTGGTGCTCCTGCACCTTCGGGGAGAAGGCGATCTCGGCGTAGCGGTCGGCCATGGCCGTGTCCTCTCGGGGAGTTCGGGGGAGCCGGGTGGTCAGAGGTGGGGGTCGAGCTCGGCCATCACGGCCGCGGCGGGCATGGCCCCGAGCAGCTCGTGGACCACCTCGCCGCCCTTGAAGAGCTTCATCGCCGGGATCGCCCGGATGTCGAACTCCTCGGCCAGGCCCGGGTTCTCGTCCACGTTGACCTTGACCACCGTCAGCCGGTCGGCGTGCTCGGCGGCGATCCGGTCGAGCACCGGGCCGACCTGGCGGCAGGGGCCGCACCACTCGGCCCAGAAGTCGACCAGCACGGGCTTGTCGCTGCTCAGTACCTGCTCGGCGAAGGTCGCGCCGTTCACGTCGGTGGCCATCGGGCACCCTTCCATCGGTCCGTTCTAACTGCTGTCAGGCTCTACAACGGTTAGTCCGGCCGATCCATTCCCGGACTGAACGGAGTCCGGGGGCGGGTGGGCGCTTACAAGCTTCCTACCTGCCGGGCGGCTAGGGTCGATGACCATGGGACTCGGTGGGGCGTGGCGTCGCCTCGGGCAACGGAAGTGGTGGGCCGCCGGGGCGGCGCTCGTGGTGCTCGCGGGCGGCGGGGCGGCGGTGGCCGCCGTCGGCGGCGACGAGGTGGCGGTCCGTCAGGAGGCGCAGCGGCTGGACATGCCGGAGGCGCCGGGCAGTGCGGAGCGGGTCTCCATCGACACCTCCTTCTTCACCGCGGGCGGCGGCGGGCGGCGCCCCGCGGTGCTGCTGGCGCACGGTTTCGGCGGCTCCAAGGACGGCGTCCGCGAGCAGGCCGAGCGCCTCGCCCGGCAGGGCTACGCCGTGCTCACCTGGTCGGCCCGGGGCTTCGGCGAGTCCACCGGGCGGATCGGCCTGGACGCGCCGGACCGCGAGATCGCCGACGTCGGACGGCTGGTGGACTGGCTGGCCCAGCGCCCCGAGGTCCAGCTCGACGCCCCCGGCGACCCCCGGGTGGGCATCAGCGGCGCCTCCTACGGCGGCGGGGCCGCGCTGCTCGGTGCCGCGTACGACCAGCGGATCGACGCCGTGGCCAGCCAGGTGACCTGGTGGAACCTCAATGAGGCGCTGTTCCCCCAGGCCACAGGTCAGGGTGACGGCGTCTTCAAGAAGCTGTGGGCCGGGATCTTCTTCACCACCGGCTCGGCCGGCGGACTGATGCCGGGTCAGGGCGAGCCGCGGCAGGACGGCCCGGTCGGCTGCGGGAAGTTCTCCGACGAGCTCTGCGCGATGTACGACCGGGTGGCCACCAGCGGGCGGACCGACCCCGAGGCCGTGAAGCTGCTCGACCGCTCCAGTCCGTCCAGCGTGGCCGACAGGCTGAAGGTGCCCACCCTGGTGGTCCAGGGCCAGCAGGACTCGCTCTTCCCGCTCGACCAGGGGGACAAGATCGCCAAGGCGGTGGCCGCCAACGGCGCGCCCGTCGCGGTGGACTGGTTCGCCGGCGGGCACGACGGCGGCACCGAGGGCAGCGAGCGGGTCGAGCAGCGGGTCACCTCCTGGTTCGACCGGTACCTGAAGAAGGACGAGGCCGTCGACACCGGCCCGGCGTTCCGGGTGACCAGGACCGGCGGGCTGGACTCCACCGGCTTCGAGGCGGTGCTGCGCGGCGCGAGCGCCGACGCCTACCCGGGCCTCGGCGGTACCGCCACCCGCACGGTGGAGCTGACGGGCCGTGAGCAGGCCGTGGCCAACCCGCCCGGCGGGGCCCCGCCGAACATCTCCGCACTGCCCGGCATCGGCGGCGCCCTGGGCAGCCTGTCGGCGGCGGCCGGCGGCACCGGCGGCCTCAGCCTGGCGATCGACTTCCCCGGCCAGTACGCCTCCTTCGACTCCGCGCCGCTGGACTCCGCGCTGCGGCTGACCGGCGCGCCCACCGTCCCGGTGCGGGTGCAGGCCGACCGGCCGGACGCGGTGCTGTTCGCCAAGCTCTACGACGTCGGCCCGGACGGCGGCCAGGTGCTGCCGCAGCAGCTGGCCGCGCCGCTGCGGGTCACCGACGCCGCGCAGGGCCGCACCGTGACGGTCCAACTCCCGGCGGTGGAGCACGAGTTCGCGGCCGGCCACCGGCTGCGCCTGGTGCTGGCCAGCAGCGACCTCGGCTACGCCACGCCGATCGAGCCGGCCACCTACCGGATCTCGGCCGCCGGGCCGCTCACCCTGCCGACCGTGGCCGGCCTGCGTACCGAGGCCGCCCCGCTGCCGAACCGGGTCTGGGCGCTGCCACTGATCGCGGTGCTCGCGGCGGTGCTGCTGCTGGTGCCGTACCGGCGGCTGCGCCGCTCCGGCGGGCCCGCGTACGACCCCGCGCTGGCCGGGGTGCCGCTGGTGATCGAAGGCCTGAGCAAGCGCTACCACGGCGCCGCCGACCGGTACGCGGTGCGCGACCTCGGCTTCCGGGTCGAGCGTGGCCAGGTGCTCGGCCTGCTCGGGCCGAACGGCGCGGGCAAGACCACCACGCTGCGGATGCTGATGGGCCTGATCCGCCCCGACGCGGGCGGGATCCGGCTGTTCGGCCACGCCGTCCGGCCGGGCGCCCCGGTGCTCTCCCGGGTCGGTGCCTTCGTCGAGGGCGCGGGCTTCCTGCCGCACCTCACCGGGCGGGCCAACCTGCGGCTGTACTGGCAGGCCACCGGCCGCCCCGAGCAGGACGCCCACCTGGAGGAGGCGCTGGCCATCGCCGACCTGGGCGAGGCGCTGGACCGCGCGGTGCGCACCTACTCCCAGGGCATGCGCCAGCGCCTGGCCATCGCCCAGGCCATGCTCGGCCTGCCGGAGCTGCTGATCCTGGACGAGCCCACCAACGGTCTCGACCCGCCGCAGATCCGCGAGATGCGCGAGGTGATGATCCGGTACGCGGCCGGCGGGCGGACGGTGATCGTCTCCAGCCACCTGCTCTCCGAGGTGGAGCAGAGCTGCACCCACCTGGTGGTGATGGACCGCGGCAAGCTGGTCACCGCCGGGCCGGTGGCGGAGATCGTCGGCGCCGGCGAGCTGCTGTTGGTCTCCACCCCGATGCCCTCCGCCGCGGCCAAGGTGGCCGAACTGCCGGGAGTGGCCTCGGCGGAGGAGGTCGAGCAGGGCGTGCTGGTCCGGCTGGACGGGCTGACGGTGGGTGAACTGGTGGTGGAACTGGTGCGGTTGGGCGTTCCCGTGGAGGGCGTGGGGCCGCACCGGAGGCTGGAGGACGCCTTCCTGGCGCTGATCGGAGGAGGAGCGGCATGACGACCGCGGTGGAGCAGGAGCGCCCGGGCGGCGACGGCGGCGACGGCGGGGCGGGCCGCGAGCAGGCGGCGGGCTACCGGCCCGGCCGCACGCTGCCGCTGCGGGTGGAGGCGGTGCGCCAACTCCGGCGCCGCCGCACCCTGGTGATCGGCGGCGTGCTGGCGGCACTGCCCTTCATCGTGCTGGCCGCCTTCCGGCTGGGCGGCAACGAGCCCGGCCGGGAGGGGCGGACCAGCTTCATCGAGCTGGCCACCGCCTCCGGCCTCAACTTCTCGGTGACGCTGCTCTTCATGGGCACCGGATTCCTGCTGGTGATCCCGGTCGCGGTCTTCTGCGGCGACACGGTGGCCTCCGAGGCCGGCTGGTCCTCGCTGCGCTACCTGCTGGCCGCCCCCGTGCCCCGGATGCGGCTGCTGGCACGGAAGCTGACGGTGGCGCTGGCCTTCTCGGCCGGTGCGGTGCTGCTGCTGCCCCTGGTCGCCCTGCTGGTGGGCACCGCCGCCTACGGCTGGGGCGACCTGCGGCTGCCGACCGGCGCGGTGGT
Organism: Kitasatospora sp. NPDC004289; assembly: GCF_053602875.1. Classification (NCBI taxonomy): domain Bacteria; kingdom Bacillati; phylum Actinomycetota; class Actinomycetes; order Kitasatosporales; family Streptomycetaceae; genus Kitasatospora; species Kitasatospora sp. NPDC004289. The sequence goes on from NZ_JBSGEL010000025.1 coordinate 15,941, forward strand.
CCCGGCGGGCGAGGCGCTGCCCCGGCTGGCGATCGCCATCGCCTACGTCTTCCTGGCCGAACTGGTCGTCGCCGCGCTGGCGTTCTGGCTCTCCACGGTGACGGACGCCCCGCTCGGCGCGGTCGGCGGGGCGGTCTTCCTCTCCATCATCACCGGCGTGCTGGACGCCGTCACCGCCCTCGGCGGCCTGCGCGCCTGGCTGCCCGCACACTGGCAGTACGCCTGGGCCGACGCGCTCCAGCCGAAGCTGGAGTGGGGCGGCATGCTCCAGGGCGTCTCGCTCTCGCTCTCCTACGCGGTGGTCCTCGTGGCCCTGGCCTTCCGCGGCTTCGCCCGCAAGGACGTGGTGTCCTGACGGCGCGCCCTCACGAGGGCTTCCACAGGCCACGGGCGGCCAGCAGCGGGAGCACGTTCTCACCGACCCAGTAGGCCTCCTCCAGGTGCGGGGCTCCGGAGAGCACGAACTCGTCGACGCCCAGCCGGTGGTACTCCTCGATCAGGTCGGCCACCTCGGCGTGGCTGCCCACCAGGGCGGTGCCCGCCCCGCCGCGCACCAGGCCGATCCCGGCCCAGAGGCCGGGCGAGACCTCCAGCCGCTCGGCCGAGCCGCCGTGCAGCAGCCGCATCCGCCGCTGGCCCTCGGATTCGCTGCGGGCCAGCGCCTCCTGGGTGGCGGCGATCCGGGCCGGGTCCATCCCGGCCAGCAGCCGCCGGGTCTCGGCCCAGGCGGCCTCGGAGTCGTCCCGGCTGATCACGTGCAGCCGGATGCCGAAGCGCGGGCTGCGCCCGTGCCGGGCGGCCGCCGCCCGGACCAGGGCGATCTTCTCGGCCACCATCGCGGGCGGCTCGCCCCAGGTGAGGTAGACGTCCGCGTGCCGGGCGGCCACCTCGACCGCCTCGGGGGAGGAGCCGCCGAAGTAGACCTCCGGCACCGGCTCGGGCAGGCGGGTCAGCTCCGCCCCCTCCACCCGCAGATGGGCGCCGTGGTGGTCCACCCGCTCGCCCCGCCAGAGCCGGCCGGTGATGTCGAGGAACTCACCCGTGCGGGCGTAGCGGCCCGCCTTGTCGAGGAAGTCCCCGTAGGCCCGCTGCTCGGCGGACTCGCCGCCGGTGACCACGTTGAGCAGCAGCCTGCCGCCGGACTGGTTCTGGTAGCTGGTGGCCATCTGGGCGGCCAGGGTCGGGCTGAGCTGGCCCGGGCGGAAGGCCACCAGGTACTTCAGCCGCTCGGTCACCTGGGTCAGCATCGCCGTGGTGAGCCAGGCGTCCTCGCACCAGGCCCCGGTCGGGGTGAGCGCCCCCGTGAAGCCCAACTGCTCGGCGGTGCGGGCGATCTGGCCGAGGTAGGCGATGCTCGGCGGCCGGTCCGTCCCCGCCGTGCCGGGGGTGGAGCCGTGGCCGCCGCCGACCACCTGGCGGCTGTCGCCGGTGGTCGGCAGGAACCAGTGCGCGGTCAGCGTCCCGGGGCTCGGGGGCCCGGAGGTCGGCGCCACCGGGGTCAGCCCCTCGGGTCGGCGGCGAACCCGCCGTAGCCGCCGTCGTGGTGGACCAGCGGCGCGCCGCCGTCGGTGTCGGCCGTCACCACCTCGCCGACCACCAGCAGGTGGTCGCCGACCGGGGTGATCTGCACCGTCCGGGCGGTTAGCCGGGCGGCGGCTCCGGGGAGCAGCGGGGTGCCGTGCGGGCCGGTGTGCCAGCCCGTCCCGGCGAAGCGGTCGATGCCGCTGCGGGCGAAGCGGGTCGCCAACTCCCGCTGCCCGTGCCGCAGGACGTGCACGGTGAAGGCCTCGGCGGCCCGGACGGCCGGTGCCGAGGAGGCGGTGGCGGAGACGTAGAAGGAGACCAGGGCCGGGTCCAGGCTGACCGAGGTGAAGGAGGTGGCGGTGAAGCCGGCCGGTCCGGCGGGGCCGGTGGCGGTGATCACGGTGACCCCGGAGGCGTACTGGCGGAGGGTGGAGCGCAGCAGGTCGGCCGGGGTCGCGGTGGCCGGGCGTTCGTCGGTGGTGGTCATGCCGGGGCTCCTTCGGTGCGCGCGGGCGTCACGGTGGTCAGCTGGGCGGGGAGGTGCGGGCCGCCGCGCAGGCGCTCCAGCCACTGCACCACGGCGGCCGCGACGCTGCGGTGCGGGGCGTCGTTCAGCGCGTCGTGGCGGCCGTCGGTGACCAGCACCAACTCGGCGCCGAGGCGCGCCGCGTGGCGGTGCGCGGTGGCGGGCGGCGAGACCGGGTCGGCCGCGCCGTGCAGCAGCAGGACGGGGACGGCGGGGGCGGCCCGGCCGGCGGCCTGGGTCAGGGCGGCCGGGACGGGCTCGGCGAGTGCGCCGGGGCGGTAGTCGGGGTCGGTGTCGAGCAGGCCGCGGTGGGCGGGGCAGGCCGTTCGGGCGGTCAACTCGTCATTCTGGGGGATGAGTTCCGTGGACGGAAGGCCGACGAGCAGCAGGCCGTCGGGTGCGGCGGCCTCGGCGGAGGCCAGGGCGTGCAGGGCACCGGTGTCCGAGCCGGCCAGCACGACCGGTGCGCCGTCCGGGAGTCGGGAGCGGGCCTCGGTGACCCACGCGGCCAGCTGCCCGGGGGCTTGCGGCAGCGCGGCGACTCGGTAGCCGTCGAAGGCCAGCCGTCGGCCGAACCGGCCGTACACGCCGGGGTGTTCGCCCCGGCCGGGGAGCAGCAGCACGGCGCCCCGGAGCGCCGCCCCGGCGGCCGGCTCCCAGACCACGGCCCCGGTGGGGACGGTGGCGGTGGTCGCGGTCGCGGTGGTGGCGGCAGTGGTGGTCGCGGTGCTCATCGGGCGGCCACCGCGTGCTCCGCGCGGGCCTCGGCCTCGGCCTGCGCCGCCGCCTCACGGGCCTTCAGGGCGTCCCGGCGGGCGACCTCCTGACGGACCAGCGGCAGCAGCTCGCGGCCGTAGTCGACCGCGTCGTCCAGCGGGTCGTAGCCGCGGATCAGCAGGGTGGTGGCGCCGATGTCCACGTAGTCCAGCAGGGCTTGGGCGACGGTCTCCGGGGTGCCGACCAGGGCGGTCGAGTTCCCGGCCGCGCCGGTGGCCGCGGCGGGTGCGGTCCACAGCGCCCGGTCGTGCCGGTCGCCCTTGGCGGCGGCGGCCAGCAGGCGCTGCGAGCCGACGTTCTGCGGGGTGGCGCCGGGGCCGACCGGGAGCACCTGGCGGCGGCCGCCGAAGACGTCGGCGCGCTCCTTGACGGTGGCCAGGATCCCCTCCGCCCGCTCCCAGGCCTCCTCCTCGGTGCGGCCCAGGATCGGCCGGAACGAGACGCTGATGCCCGGGACGTCGGTGCGCCCGGCCGCGACGGCGGCCGCGCGGACCGAGGCGATCTGCTGGGCGGTCTCGGCCAGCGGCTCGCCCCAGAGCGCGAAGGTGTCCGCGTGCTTGCCGCCGACCCGGTAGGCGGCCTCGGAGGAGCCGCCGAAGAACAGCGGGATACCTGACTGCCGGGCGGGCCGGACCTCGGACTTGAAGTCGGCGAAGCGGTAGTACGGGCCCTCGTGGTCGAAGGGCTCCTCCTCGGTCCAGGCGCGGGTGAGCACGGTCAGGTAGTCGTCGGTGCGGGCGTAGCGCTCGTCCTTGGAGAGGTAGTCACCGTCCCGGCGCTGCTCGGCGTCGTGGCCGCCGGTGATGATGTGCACGGCCACCCGGCCGCCGGAGAACTGGTCCAGGGTGGCGAAGGTGCGGGCGGCCACCGTCGGGGCGATGAAGCCGGGGCGGTGGGCGATCAGCAGGCCGAGCCGCTCGGTGTTCGCGGCGGCGTACGCGGCGACCTGGTTGGGGTCCGGGCTGGCGGAGGAGTGGGCGACCAGGATGCGGTCGAAGCCGGCCTCCTCGTGGGCCCGGGCGAACCGACGGGTGTAGTCCGGGTCGACCACCGGGCCGTGGGCCGGGCGGGTCTCCGAGACGTCGTGGGTGGAGATCATGCCGATGAACTCGACGGACATGGCGGACTGCCTTTCGGGGCGGTGGGGCGCTGGGGTGGTCGGAGGGGGCGTCAGAGGGAGGCAGGGAAGGGGCGGAGCAGGGCGGCCCGGCCCCGGGCGAGCAGGACGGTGTCGTCCTGCGGGGTGTGCACCCGGCTGCAGAGCACGTCGCGCAGGTGGCGCTGGAGCGGGTGACGGCGGGTCAGGCCGGGGTTGCCGGTGAGGGCGACGGCGCGCTGCACGGAGTCGACGGCGGCCCGGGTGGCGAGCAGCTTGGCGCCCGGGCCCTCCTCGGCGGCCTGCGGGTCGCCCAGGTCCACCGACTCGGCCAGGGCGGTCACCAGCCGCTCCGCTCCGGTGAGTTCGACCTCGATGGTGCCGAGTTCGGTCTGGAACCGGGGGAGGGTGGCGAGCGGGGCGCCGAGGGCGGTCGGGGTGCGCTCGTGCAGGAAGCCGGTGAGCCAGGACTGCGCGGCCCGGGCCACGCCCAGGTAGAGGGCGGCCAGGCCGAGCGAGTTCCAGGCGCCGCCGAGGGCGTCCCGGCCGCCCGCCGGGTCGGGGACGGTCAGCCGGGCGGTGTGGTCGAGCGGGACGCGCACCGCGTCGAACAGCAGGTCGTCGCTGCGGCTGGCCCGCAGCCCGAGGTGGTCCCAGGTCGGCTCGACGGTGATGCCGGGGCGGTCGGCCCGGACCAGGAAGGAGCCGACCCGGGGCTCGGCCTCCTCGGTGCGGGCCCAGACCAGCAGCCAGCGCAGTGCGGGGGCGCCGGTCGAGTAGATCTTGCGGCCGGTCAACTCCCAGGCGTCGCCCACCTGCCGGGCCACCGTGGCCGGCAGACCGCCGCGGACCGGGGTGCCGAGCTCGGGCTCCACCCGGACGTGGTTGACCAAGGTCGGGCGGACCGCGGACTCGGCCAGCAGTTCGGCCAACGGTTCGGTGGGCCAGTGCGGTTCGTGGGCCTCGGCGGCGTGCGTGAACAGGGTCATCGCGGTGACCAGGGCCACCGCCGGATCACCGGCCCCGAGTGCGTGCAGGATGCGGACGGTGTCGGCCAGGCCGCCGCCGGGCCCACCGTGGCGGGTGGCCACGGTGGCGGTCAACAGGCCTGCCTCGTGCGCGAGTTGGATCCCCTCGTACGGGAAGGAGGCGTCCTGGTCGTGCTCGGCGGCCCGGGTCGCCAGGGCGGCGGTGAGCTCGGGCAGCCGGTCGAGTTCGGGCGGGCGGAGTGCGGGCATGGGGGGCTCCGGGAGCGGGAGGGGTCAACGGGGAAGCCGGGTGCGCCAGTCGGGGGAGTGGTGGCAGGCGACGGAGTGGTCCTCGGCCACCGGCTGCGGTGCGGGGAGCTCGGCGCAGGCCCGGTCGGCGAACGGGCAGCGGTGGGCGAAGGTGCAGGCTCCGGGGCCGGTGATCCCCGGTCCGGGGCCGCGCAGCAGGGCCAGCGCGGCCCGCCGCGACGGGTCCAGGCTCGGCGAGGCGGCGCCCAGCAGGGCGGCGTACGGGTGCGCGGGCCGCTCCAACACCGCCTGGGCGGGGCCCTGTTCGACGATCCGGCCGCGGTAGAGCACGGCGATCCGGTCGGCGATCCCGGAGAGCGAGTCCAGGTCGTGCGAGATCACCACCACGGCCAGGTCCAGCTCGCGGCGGAGCCGGTCCAGCAGGCGCAGCACGTGGTTGCGGTTGGAGGCGTCCAGGGCGCTGACCGGCTCGTCCGCGAGAAGCAGCCGCGGCCGGCCGACGATCGCCCGGGCCACCGAGACCCGCTGCCGCTGTCCGCCGGACAGCCGGCCCGGCGTGCGGTCGGCCAACGCGGCGTCCAGGCCGACCAGTTCGAGCGCCTCACGGACCCGGCCGTCCCGTTCGGTCCGCGGCACGCCGGCCACCGCGAGCGGTTCGCCCACCAGCCGGGCCACCGTCAGGTCCGGGTCCAGCGAGCGCAGCGGGTCCTGGAACAGGTACTGCACCGCGCCGGAGCGGCGGACCGCCCGCAGCTCGCGGCCGCGCAGCGCGCCGAGCTCGCGGCCGTCCACGGTGATCCGCCCGGCGGTGACCGGGGCCAGGCCCACCACCGCCTTGGCGAGGGTGGTCTTGCCGGAGCCGGTTTCGCCGATCAGCCCGAGCACCTCGCCCGCGTGCGCCTCCAGGTCCACCCCGGCGAGAACCTGGGTGCGGCCGTAGCCGACCGAGAGGCCGCTGATCCGCAGGGCGGGAGCGGTCCGGGCGGCGGTGCTCATACGGTGGCCTCCGTTCGAAGTCCCTTTTCCTGCTGGGTGGTTGACGTCCCGCCGAGGGCGAGGTCGGCGGCCCGGACGCAGCGCACCCGCCGGTCGGCGCCGGCCGGGGCGAGGGCGACGTCCGCCGCTGTGCAGGCCGCGGTGGCGTACGCGCAGCGGGCGGCGAAGCGGCAGCCGGGGCCGCCGGCGCCGGGCTCGGGCGGGCGGCCCGGGATGACCGCCAGTTTGCGCCGGTCGCGGCGGCCGAGCGAGGCGACCCGCAGCAGCGCCTCGGTGTACGGGTGGGCGGGTGCGGCGACCACCTCGGCGGTGGGGCCCTCCTCGACGATCTCCCCGGCGTAGAACACCAGGATCCGGTCGCAGACCTCGGCCACCACCGCCAGGTCGTGGCTGACCAGCAGCAGGGCCAGCCCGCGCTCCCGGCGCAGCCGGTCGAGCAGGTCCAGCACCTCGGCCTGGACCACCGTGTCCAGTGCGGTGGTCGCCTCGTCGGCCACCAGCAGGCCCGGGTCCTCGGCGACCGCGACGGCGATCAGGACGCGCTGCAGCATGCCGCCGGAGAGCTCGTGCGGGTAGCTGTCGTGGACGGTCTGCGGATCGCGCAGGCCGACCGCCGCGAACAGCTCCACCGCCCGGCGGCGGGCCTCCGCCCGGCTCAGGCCGAGCCGGGTGCGCAGCGGCTCGCCGAGCTGGCGGCCCACGGTGAGCGCGGGGTTGAGGTAGGAGCCCGGGTCCTGGAAGACCGCGCCCAGGCGGTCGCCGCGCAGCCGCTGCCACTGACGGTCGGTCAGGCCGGTCAGTTCGACCGCCGGGGAGCCGCCGTCGGGGGAGGGGCCGAGGGCGATCCGTCCGGCCGCGACCTCCACCCCGGGGGCGAGCAGGCCGAGCACCGAGCGGCAGGTCAGGGTTTTCCCGCTGCCGGACTCGCCGACCAGGCCGACGGCCTCGCCGGGGCGGACGGTGAAGGAGACGTCCCGGACGGCCTCGGTGCGGCCGTGCCCCACCGTGACGTGCAGGCCCTCGACGCGCAGCGCTTCGCCTACCGGCGGAGCGTCAACCGTACTGCGCACCACGGGAGTCGGCCGCCGACGGGAGGGCTTCGGCCCGGTGTGGTCGGTGTCGGCCAGCACGTCGGCGAGCAGGTTGAGCGCCCCGATGGTGAGCACGATCAGGGTGGCCGGCACGGCCGGGGCCCAGGGCTGCTGGGCCAGGTAGCCGAGGTCACCGGCCAGCATGCCGCCCCAGGTCGGGGCGGGTGGCTGGACACCGATGCCGAGGAAGGTCAGCGAGGAGACCGCCAGCAGGCTGGTGGCCAGCGCGTGCGCGGTGGTCACGGCCACCGTCGGCAGGACCTTGCGCCAGGTGTGCACCCGCAGGATCCAGGCCCGGGAGGCGCCCATCAGTTCGGCCGCGGCCACGTACTGGGCGCGGTCCAGGCCGAGCGCGGCGGCGCGCACCACCCGGAAGAACAGCGGGGAGAGCAGCACGCCGAGCGCGACCATCGCCTGGTGCAGGCCGTTGCCGAGCAGGCCGACGGCGGCGATCGCGAACAGCGTGAACGGCAGGGTCATCAGCGAGTCCACCGCCCGCAGCGCCAGCCACGTCCCGGCGGTGCCGAAGCGAACCGAGAGCAGCCCGGGCACCACCCCGAGCAGGGCGGCCACCGCGACCGCCTCGACGGCGGCCAGCACCGAGAGCCCGGTGCCGGCCAGCAGCCGGCTGAGCACGTCCCGGCCGAGGTAGTCGGTGCCCAGCAGGTGGCCGGCTCCGGGGCCGCGCAGGGCGGCGGCGGTGTCCTGGGCCAGCGGGTCGTGCGGGGCGAGCGTCCCGCCGAACAGTGCCAGCAGCAGGACGGCGGCCAGTACCGCCAGTGCCGCGCGGGCGACCGGCACCCGCAGCGTGCTCACCGGGCACCCCCGCCGGCGGGGCGGCGGGCCGCCGGGTTGAGCACGTACAGCAGGGCGTCCACCGTGAGGTTGGCGACCAGCACCACCGCGACGGTGACCAGCAGGGTGCCCTGGATCACCGGCACGTCGTGCTGTTCGGCCGCCCGGAGCGAGAGTTGGGCGATCCCGGGCAGGTTGAAGATCCGCTCGGTGACCACCGCGCCGCCGATCAGCACCGGCACGCTCATGCCCAGCACGGTGACGGCGGGCCCGGCCGCGTTGCGCAGCGCGTGTCCGAGCAGCACCCGGCGGCCGGACAGGCCGCGCATCACCGCGCCGGTGGCGTAGTTGCGGCGCAGCTCGGCCACCAGCGAGGTGCGCAGCTGGCGGGCGATCCCGGCGGCCGCGTCCAGGCTGAGGGCCAGCGCGGGCAGGACGGCGAACCGCAGCCACTCGCCCGGGTCCTGACCGAACGGCACGTAGCCGCCCGAGGGGAGCAGCCGCAGCTGGACGGCGACCAGGGTGATGAGCCCGATCGCGACCACGAAGGCGGGCAGGGTGCCCAGCAGGGTGCAGACGGCGGTGACCGCCCGGTCCACCCGGCCGCCGTGGTCCAGTGCCGCCGCGATCCCGGCCGCGCCGCCCAGCAGCACGGCCAGCAGCAGGGCCAGCCCGGCGATCGAGAGGTCCACCGGCAGCGCGGTGGCGATCGAGTCGGCCACCGGCACGGTGGTGAACCAGGAGACCCCGAGGTCCCCGCCGAGCGCGTGCAGCAGCCAACTGCCGTACTGCACCGGCAGCGGACGGTCCAGGCCGAAGGCGTGGTCCAGCCGGGCGATGTCGGCCGGGGTGGCGGTCTCGCCGAGCACGGCGGCGGCCGGGTTGGCGTCGGAGACCGCGCCGAGGCCGAAGGTGAGCAGCGAGGAGATCAGGAAGACGGTGGCGGTGCCCGCCAGCACCCGCCCGAGCGGACGCGGTGCCCGGGCCGCCCGGCGGAGCAGGGGCGGTGCCCAACCCGCCTTCCGTGGAAGGACGGTGGTGCTCATGACGCGGTCACCCCCTCGAAGCGTTGGACCACGGTGAAGGACGGGATCGGCGAGACCGACTTCCGCCGGGCCAGCAGGCGCGGGACGCTGTAGAGGAAGGTGTTGGGCATGGTCCGGACGGCCAGCGCGGTGGCGGCCTGCAGCACCTTCGGGTACTCGGGGGAGTCCAGCGGGGTGCGCGAGACCAGCTCGACCGCCGCCGTCAGCTCAGGCGGGGTGCGCCGCCCCGGGTTCATCAACCCCTGCTCGCCGAACAGCACCTGGAAGGCCTGGGCGGCCGAGTCGCGGCCCGCGAACTGGTCGCTGGCCAGTGCCTTGGAGTGCTGGATGTACATGATCTGGGTGGCCTGGGCGGCCGGGATCACGTCGATCGAGGCCCGGATGCCGACCTCCTTGAGCTGGGCCTGGAGCTGCTCGGGCAGGCCCTGCGCGACGGTGGTGGTCAGCGCCAGGTCGACCCCGTTCGGGAAGCCGGCCTCGGCCAGCAGGGTGCGGGCCCTGGCCGGGTCGTACCTGAAGGCGTCCGCGAGCGCGGGGTCGTGGCCGACGTAACCCTTCGGGAAGGGCTGGTAGTTGACCTCGCCGTGACCGAACAGCTGGGTCTTCACCAGGGCCTCGCGGTCGATCGCGTACTTGAGCGCCTCGACCACCTTGGGGTTGTCGAACGGTGCCTTCTCGACGTTGACGTCCAGCACCGCGACCACCAGCGACGGGATCTCCTGCACCTCCAGTCCGGCCGCCTTGGCGGCGGCCACCTGGCTGCCCGGGATCTGCGCCACGTCGAACTGCCCGGACTGCAGCCCGGCGACCACGGTGGTCGCGTCGGGCAGCGGGTGCAGCTCGAAGTTCTCCAGCCGGATCGCGGCGGCGTCCCAGTAGGACGGGTTGCGCCTGAGCACCGCCTTGGCGTTCTGGGTGTACGAGACCAGGGCGAACGGGCCGGAGCCGGCCGGCTTGGTGGCCAGCGCGGCGGCGTCCGCCTCGAAGGCGGCCGGGTTGACCACCATGCCGGTCTTGCCGGCCAGCAGGTTGGGGATCTGGTAGTCGGGCTTGGCGAGTTGGAGCACCACGGTCTGCGGATCGGGGGCGGTGATCTCCTTGACGCTCGCCAACTGCGGGGCCACCAGCGACTTCGGGGCGGTCCGGCCGCGGTCCAGGCTCTTCTTCACGGCGGTGGCGTCCAGCGGGGCGCCGTCCGAGAAGGTCAGGCCGGGGCGGAGCTTGAAGGTCACCGCGCCGCCGTCCGGGCTGTACGACCAGGAGGCGGCGAGCGCGGGTACGGCGTCGCCCTTCTCGTCCAGCTTGGTCAGACCCGCGTACACCAGCGACAGCCCGTGCACGTCCCAGCCGGCCGAGGAGAACACCGGGTCCCACGAAGTCGGCAGCGCCCAGCCCCACTTGAGGGTGCCGCCCGCCGCGCCACCGCCGCTGCCGGCCCCGGCCCGCCCGGCGTCGCCGCAGGCGGCGAGGGCCAGCGAGGCGCCGAGGCCGAGGCCCAGGCCGAGCAGGGAGCGTCTGCCGAGCAGCGGGCGGGGGGCGGAGGGGCTGGTCATGACGGATCGTCACCTTTCGTGGTGGGCACGGGGGGAGGGGCGCGTCGGGACACGGCGCGGCGGGGCGCGGTGGACGCGGTGAAGGGGGTGAAGGAGGCGTACCGAAGGGGGTGCGGCGGAGGTGTGACGGGGCGGAGCGCGAGGGCGCTACGGGCGGGGCCCGGTCAACAACAGGGCCCGGCGGGCGGCTGGGGAAGCCGCGGCTGCATCGGGTTCATGGCCTCATCCTGGCCAGCCGCGCGACGCGCTGTCAATGGACACCAAAAGGTGTCTGATTACTCCCAGGCTGCTGCAACGCCCCCTCAACACGCCGTTCACAGAGGGACGTTGAGTCGACCACGGAGGGTCGGGGCCCCGCCGCCGCCGGACGGCGGAGCGCTGCGCCGGACCACGGGAACGTGACGTCTCAGTGTCGCGCGGCGACCTCGGCCAGGGCCGTGCGGTACTCCTCGGCCGGGCGCCAGCCCGGCACCACCCGGCGCCCGGCGGGGCCGCTGAACACCAGGGTGGGCAGCGCGTAGCGGTGGCCGTCCTCGGTCTCCTTGGCCCCGCCCGGGTGCGGGCCCGTGCCGCGCAGCCCGATCACCTCGGGGGCGGGCCGCCGCGCCTCGGCGCGGTCCCGGGCCACCCGGGCCCGTACCCGCGGCCCGGCGGCCTCGGCCAGCAGTCGGGCCAGGTCCAGCCCCGGTGCCCCGGCCAGTGCGGCGGCCACCCGCCGCTCGCTGTCGGCCGGTTCGCCCCGGAGGAAGGCGCTCTCCCGCAGCCGCCGCAGCACCTCCTCGGCCACCGCCGGCCCCTGGGCCTCCGCCGCGGCCGCCGCCAGTGCGGACGGCCAGCTGCTCGCCGCCACCCACCGCAGTTCGGCGGCGTGCGGGGCGCCGGTGTGCCCGGCGACCTCGGCCACGTAGCGGCTGAACCAGGCCGCCTCGGCCGCCGGATCGGGCGCCGGCTCCTCGTCCTCGTCGAAGAGGATCGCGAACACCCGCCGGTGCTCCACCGCCCCGCCCCACTCCCGCCGCAGCTCCCGCAGCCGGGGCTCGGCGCCCCAGGACCACGGGCACATCGGATCGGTGAACTCGGCGACCTCCACCGAGCCCGGCGGAGGCGGCGGCGGGGGCGGCGTCATACCGGCGTCACCTGTCGGGCCCGGTCGACCAGGTGGGCCACCGTGGTGCCGGTCAGGATCTCCACGGCGCGGTCCTCCACACTGCGCCAGACGGCGGGCAGCCCGTGGGCCGGGCCCGGGTAGTCCAGGCCCGCCAGCGGCTCCCCGCGCAGGGTGATCACCTCGCCGTCCACCGCGCGCACCACGTCGAGCAGGCTGATCCGGTCGGCGGCCCGGGCCAGCCAGTAGCCGCCCTCGCAGCCGCGCTGGCTGCGCACCAGACCGGCCCGGCGCAGCTCGCCCACCACGGACTTGAGGAAGCGGAACGGGATGCCCTGGGCGTCGGCTATGGCCTCGCAGGTGAGCGGGCGGGACGTGTCGCAGGCGAGCTCGACCAGAGCGCGCGCGGCGTAGTCCGCCTTGGCGGAGATATGCATGGGGCGAGTATCCCCCGGCCGGGTGGATGCTCAAGTCCCTTGTCAGGTGCGGGGTGTGGCGGCGGGCCGGAAAGGACACCTCTTGACATCCTTTCGCCGGCGGGCCTAGCGTCCGAACCCGGCCGGGCTTCTCCGCCGGGCGCCGCACACCGCGCGCCCCGGGCCCGTCGCCGCTGCCTGCCGCGTGCCCGCGTGCCCTGGTCCACCGCCCCGTCCCGAGGAGCTGCCATGTCCACCGCCCACCTGCCGGACCGTCAGAGCCAGGCCGCCGGGCCGACGACCGTGGCCGGCACCGGCTTCCACCCGCACCTGCACGAGGGTGAGCCGGCCCCGGCCGGCGGGCTGCGCGCCCGGCTGCACCACGTGAAGGCCGGGGAGCTGGACGGCGACACCGCGCAGACCGGCGGCATGCGGCGGTTCGCGGCGGTCAGCGGGAGGACGGTCGGCTCGGAGAAGCTCTGGATGGGGCAGACCCACGTCGCCCCGTCCACCTCCTCCTCCGACCACCACCACGGCGACTCGGAGACCGCGATCCACGTGGTCAGCGGCCACCCCGAGTTCGTCTTCGTCGACGACTCCTCCGGCACCCCGGAGGAGATCCGGCTGCGCACCGGCCCGGGCGACTACATCTTCGTCCCGCCGTTCGTCCCGCACCGCGAGGAGAACCCGGACCCGACCGAGGAGGCCGTGGTGGTGATCGCCCGCAGCACCCAGGAGGCCATCGTGGTCAACCTGCCGGGCCTGTACGCCCTCGGCGCCGAGCCACAGGACTAGGGGCTGTCTCCCCCGCGCGGGGGAAGGCCGGGCCGTCCTCGGGGGCGACGTGCCGAGGGGGCCGGGCGCGGGATCGTCGTGGTGGCGCACAGGGGGTGCGCCGCCGCGAGGAGATGAGGGACCGTCATGCGCAAGGTACTTCCGGTGATCGCCCTGGCCGCCTGCGTGCTGGCCACCGTCGCGCCGGTGGCGACGGCCGCACCGGTGGCGACGGCCGTACCGCACGGCGCCGGGTGGGCCTCGGCCTTCGAGCCGGTGGCCGGGGCGCACGCCGCCGGTCCGCTGCGGCTGCTGGGCCGTGCCCGGCTGGACGTGCACGGGCCGGTGGCCACCCAGCCGGATCGGGTGGACCTGGCGATCGACGCCCGCGCGGTACGGCGGCCCGGCGGTGGCGGGGGGCCGGTCCGGGCCGAGGGCCGGGTCGTCATGAAGCACACCTTCCTGAACGCGGACGGCGGCTTCGAGGGGTCCGTCGAGTTCACCGCCGCGGTCGACTGCCTGACCCTGGCGGGCCCGGCCGACGCGGCTTTCCCGGTGCTCACCGGGCGGGTGGAGAAGACCGTCTTCACCTTCCCGCCCGGGCAGCCCGCGCAGCCGGCCCGCCCGGACTGGCACCCGGAGACCTCCTTCGCCTTCCGCACCGACGCCGACGGCCACCCGAGGGTGGCCTGGGCCCTCCCGCCCTACGACGACCCGGCGGCGCCGCCGAAGGCGTTCCGCTGCGAGGCGCCCGGGCCGGCTGCCGGACCGGAGTTCTACAGGCTCGGCGGTGACTTCGCGTTGCGGCGCTGACCGTCGGTCAGGTCAGGGCGCCGGGTGGAGGACCTTCGGCAGGTGGGGGAGGGTGAAGCCGAAGCGCTCCTCGTACGCGGCCAGGGTCTCCGCCTCGGTCAGCTCCTCGACGGTGCGGGTGCCGTCCGCCGTGGTGCGGATCAGCCGGGTGCCGCTGAGGCTCAGCCGGCCGTCCGCGAGCTGGCGGGAGCAGACCGTCGAGCGGGTGAAGTGCGAGCCCGGCGAGGTGGTGTGCCACCAGCAGGTGGGGACGAAGTCGGCCAGCTCGCGGGGGCGGAGCTCCAGCCGGTACTGGGCCTCGCCGTCCTGGGAGACCACCAGGTCCTCGCCGTCCGGGCGGACGGTGAAGCTCCCCGAGGGGTCCTGCTGAGCACCCGTCAGGTCCAGCCGCAGCGGCTCGCGGGCGAAGCTGCCGAAGCCGACGTCGGCCAGCCAGGGCCCGTCCAGGTCCACCCGCAGGGCGAGGTGGTCGAACGGGATGCCGAGCCGGTCGGGTGCGGCGTACACCCGGGCGGCCAGCAGGGTCACCCGGAAGCCCAGGGCGCGGAGCAACTCGGCGAACAGGCCGTTGAGTTCGTAGCAGAAGCCGCCGCGCCGCCGCTCCACCACCTTGGCCAGCAGGGCGGCGGGCTCCAGCACCACGGGCTCGCCGAGGTGGATGGAGAGGTTCTCGAAGGGGACCGCGAGCAGGTGGGCGCGGTGCAGCGCGGCCAGCGCCGCGTGGTCCGGCCGGTCCGGGCGGGTGGCGCCGATCCGGGCCAGGTAGGCGTCCACCTGGGCGGGCGTGAGGGCGGTAGGGGTCTGTTCCACCCGGCCCATTCCACTCCGCCGCCCGGCCCGGCGCAAGATCGCCGAGGGGCGGCGGCTGACGACGGGTCAGCCGCCGCCCCTCGGGTGCGCGGTCAGCGCGGGGACTTGGCCCGCTCGACCTGCTGGGTGCCGGAGCGGGTCCGGTAGCCGCGGGCCCAGCGGCTGGTGGCGTCCTTCTTGGTGCGGTCGGAGAGCACGTAGTAGTCCATCTGGACCGCCTCCGGCGTGACGTCCAGGACGCCGTAGCCGTGCGAGTCGAGGTCCACCCACTTGACGTGCGGGTTGGCCGCCTGGATCGCGGCGGCGGCGACCAGCGAGACGGTCTGCGGGGCGACCTTGAGGAAGTCGTCGATGTTGTCCGAGGTGACCGAGGTGACGGTGAACTCGGTGGCCGCGCTGCCCGAGAACGGGTAGGTGGCCGCCTCGTGCGGCACGTCGGAGGCCCAGGCCGAGTGGATGTCGCCGGTCAGGAAGACCGTGTTGCGGATGCCCCGGTCCTTCAGGTGGCCGAGCAGCTCGCGCCGGTCGTGGGTGTAGCCGTCCCACTGGTCCGGGTTGACGGCCAGGCCCTCGGCGGGCAGGCCGAGCAGCTGGGCCAGCGGGCGCAGCAGGTAGCCGGGCAGCGAGAGGAAGGCGACCGGCGAGATCATCACCGAGTTGCCGACCAGCCGCCAGGTGGTGTCCGAGGCGGAGAGGCCGGCCTTCAGCCAGTCCAGCTGGGCCCGGCCGGTGATGGTGCGGTCCGGGCTGTCCACCCCGGAGGTGGCCGCCTTGGCCTGCTCGGAGCGGAAGGACCGCAGGTCCAGCAGCGAGAGGTCGGCCAGCTTGCCGTAGCGCAGCCGGCGGTAGGTGGTGCCGGCGATCGAGGGGCGGACGGGCATCCACTCGAAGTAGGCCTGCTTGGCCGCCGCGACCCGGTCGGCCCAGCTGCCCTCGGTGCCCGGGGTGTGGTTCTCGGCACCGCCGGACCAGGCGTCGTTGGCCACCTCGTGGTCGTCCCAGATGGCGATGGTGGGGACGGTGGCGTGCAGCGCCTGGAGGTCCGGGTCGGTCTTGTAACGGCCGTGCCGGGTGCGGTAGTCGGAGAGGTTCAGGATCTCGTGGGCGGGCGCGTGCGGGCGCACCACGCTGCCCCGGGCGGCGAACTGGCCGGTGCCGTACTCGTAGATGTAGTCGCCGAGGAAGAGGAAGGCGTCCAGGTCGCCGCGGGCCGCCAGGTGGCGGTAGGCGGAGAAGTAGCCGGCCTCCCAGTTGGCGCAGCTGGCCACGCCGAAGCGCAGGTGCGCGGTGGCGGCGTCGGTGGCCGGGGTGGTGGCGGTGCGGCCGACCGGGGAGGTGACGCCTTCGGCGGTGAAGCGGAACCAGTAGCGGGTCGCCGGGCGCAGGCCGCGCACGTCCACCTTGATCGTGTGGTCGGTGGCGGCGGTGGTGGTGACGGTGCCGGAGGCGGCCACGGCGGTGAAGCCCTGGTCCTCCGCGAGCTGCCAACTCACCTGGGTGTCAGGCCCCTTGAGCGAGCCGGGCAGGGCCTCGGGGATCGGGGTGACGCGGGTCCAGAGCAGCACGCCGTCCGGCAGCGGGTCGCCGGAGGCGACGCCGTGCAGGAACTGCGGCGCGGAGGCGGCGGTGGCCGTGGTGGCCGCGGCCAGCGGGAGGGCGGCGGCGCCGGCGGTCAGCGCGGCGGCCTGGAGGACCCGGCGGCGACGCGGCCGGGCGGAGGACAGGGCATCTGTGGGCTCAGTCACGTCCGACAAGGCTACTGAGCGGTAAGTACTTGTCCAGGGGTCGCGCTGACTGTTCGTCGGCCCTTCACCGGAGCGTGGGGCGGACCGGTCCGTCGGTGGCGTGGGCGATGATGGAGCGTTAGTCCCGAACATCCGAGGTGAGGACCCCGTCGTGGCCCAGATCGTCCTGTTCCACTCCGTCTACGGCCTGCGGCCGGCCGTGCACCGGGCCGCCGAGCGGCTCCGGGCCGCCGGGCACGAGGTGCACACCCCCGACTTCTTCGAGGGCCGCACCTTCGAGGACGTCGAGGAGGCCATGGCGTACAAGGAGGAGCTGGGCAGCGAGGAGCTGCTGCGCCGCGCCGTGACGGCCGTCGCCCCGCTGCTCGTCCCGGACGCGCGCCTGGTCTACGCCGGGTACTCGCTCGGCGCCGCGCTCGCGCAGAACCTCGCGCTGGCCGACGAGAAGGCCCTCGGCCTGCTCCTGCTGCACGGCACCTCCGACATCCGCGAGGACGCCGCCACCTCCCTCCCGGTGCAGCTGCACGTCGCCGAGCCGGACGCCTTCGAGCCCGAGGACTGGCTGAACGCCTGGTACCTCAACATGACCAAGGCCGGGGCCGACGTCGAGATCCACCGCTACCGTGGCGCGGGCCACCTCTACACCGACGCCGAGCTGCCCGACTACGACGCCGAGGCCGCCGAGCGGACCTGGGCCGTGGCGCTGGACTTCCTGGCCGAGCTGGACGCCGAGGCCGCGGCCTGACGGACCGTCAGGGCACCCGCTTCCAGACGCTGAAGCCCTCGGCGGAGTAGAGCCGCTCGTACCCGGCGGCCGCGCCCAGCGCGGCCGCCGTCGGGCCCGGCCAGACCGAGGCGTCGTCGGCGACCAGCCACTCGGGGACGGGCCGGCCCGCCGCGAAGGCGCCCGGGGTGAGCAGGTAGACGGTGGTCCGGTCGGTCAGGTGCGGGGCCATGCTGTTGGAGGCGGCGACCACCGCGCCGTCCGGCACCAGGGCCAGCGCCGCGCCGCCGGCCGCCGTCCGCGGCGAGGCGGTCCAGAACGAGGGCGTGCCGGCCCGGGCCAGCAGCAGCGGGCCGAACGGGGCCGTGGTGACGGTGGCCAGGGCCGCGACCGCGAGCAGCGCGGCGGGCAGCACGGTGGCGGTCCGCCGGTGCGCCCGGAGCCGGGACAGGGTGTCCACCAGGGCCAGGAAGACCACCGGCATCAGCACCGCCGAGTAGTGGTGCGAGGTGCCCCAGTAGACCGTGTTCCCCGAGGCGAACCGCCAGGCCAGGGTGGGCAGGGCGACCAGCAGCAGCGGGCTGCGCACCGCCAGCAGGCCGGTCGGCAGCAGCAGCATCAGCACGGTGTTCGCCTTGGTGTCCAGCCCCTGGAACAGCCCGAAGGTGCCGGAGGCGGAGTCCAGGTAGCCGTACCCGCCGCTCGGGCTGAAGGCCGGCAGCACCACCAGCAGCACCAGCGCCATGGCCAGCGGCCCGCCCACGCAGAGCAGCAGCCCGGCCCGCAGGTGACGGCGGATCAGCAGCACGCCGATCGCCGCCACGGTGAGCCCCATGTCCTCCTTCACCAGCAGCAGTGCCGCCCCCCACCAGGCGCAGGCGGTCCACCGCCCGTCCAGCCAGGCGGCCAGCGAGAGCGCCAACAGCGGCACGGCGAAGGCGACTTCGTGGAAGTCGAAGCCGATCAGCGACTGCAGCCCCCAGGCACCGGCGTAGGCCACCCCGAGGGCCGGGGCGCCCCGGAGGCCCCTCCGGGCCGCGCAGCCGGTCACCACACCGGCGGAGAGCGCCACCAGCGCGGCCTGCGCCACCAGCAGCAGCTCCACCCGCGGCACCAGCGCGTACAGCGGGCCGAGCAGCGCCAGCACCGGGTGGAAGTGGTCGCCGAGCAGCGGAAACGCCGTCAGGCCCGGTGCGCCCTCGCTGCGCAGCTCCGAGGCCGGCCACTGCCCGGCCGCGTAGTGGCGCACCGCCTGGCCGAAGATGCCCAGGTCGTACCCGGTGGTCTCGAAGCGGGCGTGCAGCCGCAGCGCCACCGCCGCGTACACCGCGAAGACCCCGGCCCCGACCGCCCACGGGCCGGCGTTCCGCCGTCGGCGCGGTGGGGCCGGCCTCGTCGGCGCGGTGGTGGGGGCGGGGGCGGTGGCCGTCGTCATCGGGGCGCTCTCCGGTGGTTCGGGTGCGGTCGGGAGGCCCCGAGGCTCACACCGCGCCGCTGAAGCCCCGCTGAAGGACCCTGAAGAGCGCTTCAGGGAGCCCCGCCGACGGTGTGGATACTGAGCGGATGCGCTTGCTGGTGATCGAGGACGAGGTACGGCTGGCCGAGGCCCTGCGCCGGGGCCTGACCGCGGCCGGGTACGCCGTGGACGTGGAGCACGACGGGCGGGACGGCCTCTGGGCCGCGTCCGAGCGCCCGTACGCGGCGATCGTGCTCGACGTGATGCTGCCCGGCCTGAACGGCTACCGGGTCTGCGACCGCCTGCGCCGGGCCGGAGTGGAGACCCCGATCCTGATGCTCACCGCCAAGAACGGCGAGTACGACGAGGCCGAGGCGCTGGACACCGGCGCCGACGACTACCTGGCCAAGCCCTTCTCCTACGTGGTGCTGGAGGCCCGGCTGCGCGCCCTGCTGCGCCGGGGCGGCGCGGCCAAGGGCCGGACGGTGCTGCGGGTCGACGACCTCTGGCTCGACCCGGCGGCGCGGACCTGCGGCCGGGGCGAGGAGCGGATCGAGCTGACGGCCAAGGAGTTCGCGGTGCTGGAGTGCCTGGCGCAGCGGGTGGACGAGGTGGTCCCGAAGATCGAGGTGGTCGACCAGGTCTGGGACGCCAACTACGAGGGGGACCTCAACATCGTGGAGGTGTACGTGAGTTCGCTGCGCAGGAAGATCGACGCACCGTTCGACCGGGAGACCATCACCACCGTGCGCGGGGTCGGCTACCGGCTGGTCGGCCGTGCGGCGTAGCGCGGCGGCCTGGGCCCGGGGGCACCGGGAGGTGGTCGCCGCACTGGCCACCGGGGCGGCGGCGGCCGGGTTCGTGCTGCTGGCGGTGGCCCCGACGGCCCTCAAGGGCGACCTGCGGCCGCCGGAGGGCATGGCGGAACTGCGCGCCGTGAACCACTTCGACCCGCTGCTCGGACCGCTCGGCCTGCCCGGGCCGCTGCTGATGGGCGCCCTGGTCGCGGGGGTGGCCTGGGTCGCCGCCCGCTGGGCGGCCCCGGCGCGCGGCCCGCAGGCCGCCCTGCTGTCCGGGGCCGCGGCCGCCCTGCTGCTCTGGGGTGACCTCCGCTGGCTGACCGCCTACGACTCGCTCTACCCGTTCGTGGTCGAGGCGGTGGCCGAGTGGGGACCGCGGGCCGCCGCTCCGCAGTTCGGCGTGGTGGTCGCCCTGGTGACGCGCTTCGCCCTGGCACCGCTCGGCCGGGACGCGCCGATGCGGGCCCGCTCGGCGATGCTCGCCGCGGCCGCCGCCATGGTGCCGATGGCCGTCGTCTCGCCGGTGCTGTGGAACCTGGACCTCCAGTTCACGGGCGTCGGGTACGAGACCTTCAGGATCTACTGGATGGCGGAGGTCGGGATGCCCACCATCGCCCTGGTGGTGGGTACCACGGCCTGGCTGACCGCGGGCCGGGCGCTGCGCCCGGTGGAGGCGATCCGGCGCGGGCTCGCCGAGCTGAGCGTCCGTTCGCTGGACCGGCGGGTGCCGGTGCCGCGCAGCGGGGACGAGCTGACCAAGCTGGCGGTCACCACCAACGAGATCCTGGACCGGCTGGAGCACTCGGCGGAGCTGCAGCGCCGGTTCGTCGGCGACGCCTCGCACGAGCTGCGCAGCCCGATCGCCAACCTCCGCGCCTCGCTGGAGGGTTCGCTCGCCCACCCGGCCGGGGTGCACTGGCCGCAGGTGGTGCGGGAGGCGGTCGGCGACATCGAGCGGCTGCAGCGGCTCACCGACGACCTGCTGCTGCTCAACCGCCTGGACAGCGGCCCCGGCGCGCCGGCGGGTCGGTCGGCGGGCGGGCCGGTGGACCTGACCGGGCTCGTGCTGGACCTGGTCGAGGAGTACCGGCACCTGCCCCGCGCCGCCCGCCTGCGGATCAGCTCGGAGATCGACGGGCGGGCCGAAGTGGTCGGCAGCGCCGTGCAGTTGGAGCGGCTGATGCGCAACCTGGTGGACAACGCCTGCCGCCACGCGGACCGCGCCGTCGCCGTCCGGCTGGCGGTCGAGGACGGCGCGGTCCGGCTGGAGGTGCGGGACGACGGACCCGGCATCCCGGAGGCGGACCGGGAGCGGGTCTTCGAGCGCTTCACCCGGCTCGACGACGCCCGCACCCGGGCGGTGGGTGGCTCGGGCCTCGGGCTGCCGATCGCCCGTGAGATCGCCACCGGCCACGGCGGCACCCTCGTGGTGGCCCCGGGTGAGGGCGGCGCGGTGCTCACCGTCCTTCTCCCGTCCGGGAGTTGATCCGCGAGGGGGCCGCTGCTCAGCCCAGGCCGGGGATCCGGCCGTTGCGGAACAGGTCGACGAAGATCTGGTGGTCCAGCCGGGCCCGGTCCCCGTAGGCGTGGGCGAACTCCACCAGCATGTCGGCGAAGGCCTCGCCCCGGCCGCCGATCGCGGCGTCGATGGCGTGCTCGGTGGAGAACGGCACCAGCCCGTGGCCGCTGGAGGAGACGTCGGCCGCCGCGTGCATCCCGGCGGTGGCCCGGCCCAGGTGGGTCACCACGTCGAGCAGGTCGGCAGCCTCGGTGAGGTCGCTCCAGTCCAGGTCCGAGGAGTACGGGGAGACCTCGGCGACCAGCATCCCCTGGCCCCGGAAGGTGGTCCAGCCCAGCCACGGGTCGCTGTGCGCCTGGAGCGCCCGCTGCGAGATGACGGTGCGGTGGCCCTCGTGGGTGAAGAACTCCCGGATCGCCGGGTCCGTCACGTGGCGCGAGACGGCCGGGGTCTGACCCTGCTTCAGGTAGATGATCACGTCGTTCTCGAGGGCGTCGGTGTGGCCCTCCAGCAGCACGTTGTACGAGGGCAGCCCGGCGCTGCCGATGCCGATGCCCCGGCGCCCCACCACGTCCTTCACCCGCAGCGCCTCCGGCCTGGTCCGGGTGGCCGGCGGCAGGGTGGCCAGGTACTGCTCGAAGGCGGCCAGCACCTCGCCCTCGGTCTCCTCGTTCAGCGGGATGGTGCCGCCGCCGGAGCGGAACCGGCGCTCGTAGCCGTCGATCACGGTGTCCTGCTCCAGCAGCGCCACCCGGGTCTGCAGCCGGGCCCGGCGCAGCGTCTCCAGCAGCGGGCCCTCGGCCGTGTCCAGGGTGTACGCCTCGGCCTGGTCGCCGGCGGCCAGCGCGCCGATCCGCGCCCGGTAGGCGTCGGCGAAGGCGCGCACCAGCTCGGAGATGGTCCGGTCGGAGAGCGCCTTGGCGTAGCCGAGCAGCGCCAGGCTGGCGGCGAGCCGCTGCACGTCCCAGGTGAAGGCGCCGACGTAGGCCTCGTCGAAGTCGTTGACGTTGAAGACCAGCCGGCCCTCGGAGTTGAGGTAGGTGCCGAAGTTCTCCGCGTGCAGGTCGCCGTGGATCCAGACCCGGCTGGTCCGGGCGTCCAGGAACGGCGTGCCGTAGGCCTCGAACGGAGCCGTCGTCAGGTCGGCGTAGTAAAGCCCGGCGGTGCCCCGGTAGAAGGCGAAGGCGGAGGCGGCCATCTTGCGGAACTTCACCCGGAACGCCGCCGGGTCCTCGGCCAGCAGCCGGCCGAAGGCGGTGTCGAACACCCGCAGGATGGTCTCGGCCCGCTCGGGTTCGCGCTGGGCGGCGTTCTGCTGCTGCGGCATGGCTCTCGGTGTCCTCTGCGGTGCGTCGCCTGGTCCTGATCGGGATGACGCCACAGTATGCGGACGGGTTCCCACGCGTCGGCCCCCGGCGGGTGACCGGGGGCCGACGTGGGGGTGAACGGGGGCGCGCCGTGGCGCCCGCACAGTGCCTGCACAGCGCCTGCGCAGCGCCTACGCGGCGGCGAGCACCGGTGTGTCGGCGGCCAGCGCCTGCCGCAGCAGCGCCGTGCGGCCCTGCGGTCCGTCCGCGCCGAGCACGGCCGACAGGACGGCGATCCGGGCCTGACCGGCCCGCAGGGTGCCGGTCGGCACCGCGCCGGCGGCGACCAGGTCCACCGCGCCGCCGTGGGTGTAGATCTCGGCCACCGGGCCGGACTCCACCCGGGTGGTCAGCGCCACCAGCACGCCCGCCGCGGTGGCCTCGGCGACCGCCTCGACGAACTCGGGGGTGGCGTTGCCCGCACCGGTGGCGACCAGCACCACGCCCTGCGCGCCGGCCGCCAGCGCGGCCCGGAACAGCACCGGGTCGGCGTCCGAGTGGTGCATCACCAGGTCGATCCGGGGGGAGCTCGCCGGCAGCTCCGGCACCGCCAGCGGGGCGGGACGCCCGGGCTGACGGAGGATCACCGCGCTGCCGAAGCCGACGTCGCCCACCCGGTGGCCGGAGGGGTCGGCGAACGCGTCCGGCGCCAGGGTCCGCACCTTCACGGTGCCCCGGGCCGCGTGCACCTTGCCGTCGAAGGCCACCAGCACGCCCAGGCCGCGCACCGTGGCGGCGGTCAGCAGCGCGTCGTACAGGTTCCCCGGGCCGTCGCCGTCGGCCGTGCCCATCGGCAGCTGCGCGCCGGTGAACACCACCGGGCGCGGGTCGTCGTGGTGCAGGTCGAGCAGGAAGGCCGACTCCTCCAGGGTGTCGGTGCCGTGGGTGACCACGATGCCGTCCACGCCCGGGTCGGCCAGCACCTCGTGCACGGTGCGCAGCAGGGTCAGCTGGTGACGGGTGGTCAGCCGGGGGCTGTTCACGCTGAACAGGTCGACGACCTCGACCTCCACGCCCTCGGGCACGGCGGCGGTCTCCATGACCTCCGCGCCGTCCGCGTCGGCCGCGTACCCCGCTCCCTGCCAGCGGCTGGCGATGGTGCCACCGGTGCTGATCACGACGATCCGTGCCATGGCTGCCTCCTGGGCTTGGGTGCGCGGCGGGAAATGGGGAGCAGCCCGGACCCTGGCTGTTCGCCTGGGCCGGGCTGCCGTGTCGGTCTCCGCTGTGGCGGAACGCTCATCGCAAGAATAGGCGAATCGCCGCGCAATCGGATCGCCAATTCTTGCCCGACCTGACGCACCACGGGGCATAGGATTGCGCCATGGACCGCATCGATCGTGACATCTTGCGCGAGCTCCAGCGCGACGGCCGGCTCAGCAACCAGGAGCTGGCCCAGCGGGTCGGCCTCACCCCCTCGCCCTGCCTGCGCCGGGTCCGCCAGCTGGAGGAGGACGGGGTGATCGAGGGCTACCGCGCCGTGGTCAACCCGGAGGCGGTGGGCCGGGGCTTCGAGGTGCTGGTCTCGGTCGAGGTCCGCCGCGAGCGGGAGGCGGTCGAGGCCTTCGAGGCCGCCCTCCAGGACATCCCCGACGTGATCGAGGCCTACCGCCTGTTCGGCAGCCCCGGCTGCCTGCTCCGGATCGCGGTCGCCGACCTCAAGTCCTACGAGCGCCTGTGGATCGAGAAGCTCACCACCCTGGTCGGCGTCACCGAGGTCAACTCCCAGATCATCATGAAGCGCGTCAAGGCCCCGACCGGCCTGCCGGTGTCCGGCTGACCGATCGGGGCCTAGGGGGCTGCCGCTACAGCGCGTTGCTCCAGGCGGAGGGGCCGAGGAGGGTCTTGACCTCGGAGGCGAAGGCGCCGTTGTCGGGGTTGACCAGGAAGCCGAGCTCGAAGAGCGTGTTCTTCTCGCGCGAGGTGGTGAGCAGGCGGACCGGGACGTCGCCGGGGTGGGCGCGCAGGGCGCTCTTGAACTCGGAGACCATCTCGGGGTTGACCCGGTTGGACGGGACGGTGATCAGGATCGGCGGCTTGCCGCCGTGCTCGGCGGAGGAGACGTCCAGGGTGGCGATCTCCTGGCCGAAGACGCTGAGCGCGCCGTCGCGTTCGTTGAGCCGGCCGCGGATCGAGATCACGTTGTCCTCGACCATCTGCTCCGACATCAGGTTGTAGGCGGCCGGGAAGAACAGCACCTCGACCGAGCCGTCACGGTCGGCCAGGGTGATGATCGCCCAGGCGTTGCCCGCCTTGTTGATCCGGCGGTCGACGGCGGTGATCAGGCCGGCGAGGCGGACCTCGCCCTCGGAGCGGCCGGAGCCGAGCAGTTCGGCGATCGAGACGTCGCGGTTGCGGGCCAGGATGTGCTCGGCGCCGTCCAGCGGGTGGCTGGAGACGTAGAGGCCGAGCATCTCCCGCTCCAGCGAGAGGAGTTGCTTGCGCGGCCACTCCTTCTCGGTGAGCTCGAAGTCCAGCCCGATGGTCGGGATGTCCTCGCCGGTGTCCATCGCGCCGAACAGGTCGTCCTGGCCGATCGCCTGCTGCTTCTTGACGCCGGTGACGGCGTCGATCGCGTTCTCGTGCACCGAGTTGAGCGAGAGCCGGGTGTGCCCGAGCGAGTCGAAGCCGCCGGCCTTGATCAGGGAGTCGACGGTGCGCTTGTTGCAGACCACCAGCTCGACCTTGTCGAGGAAGTCCGCGAAGGAGGCGTACTTCCCCTTCTCCTTGCGGGTGTTGACGAGCGATTCGATGACCGGGACGCCGACGTTGCGGACGGCCTTGAGGCCGAAGCGGACGTCGGTGCCGACGGCGGTGAAGTCGACCACCGACTCGTTGACGTCGGGAGAGAGGATCTTGATGCCCATCGCCCGGCACTCGGCCAGGTAGACGGCCATCTTGTCCTTGTCGTCCGCGACCGAGGTCAGCAGGGCGGCCATGTACTCGGCGGGGTAGTTCGCCTTGAGGTAGGCCGTCTGGTACGAGACCAGGCCGTACGCGGCGGAGTGCGATTTGTTGAACGCGTAGCCGGCGAACGGGACCAGCACGTCCCAGACCGCCTGGATCGCCTCATCCGAGTAGCCGCGCTCCTTGCAGCCCGCGTGGAAGGGGACGAACTCCTTCTCCAGGACCTCCTTCTTCTTCTTGCCCATCGCGCGGCGGAGCAGGTCGGCCTGTCCGAGGCTGTAGCCGGCCAGCACCTGGGCGGCTCGCTGCACCTGCTCCTGGTAGACGATCAGGCCGTAGGTGGGGCCGAGGACCTCCTTGAGCGGCTCCTCCAGCTCCGGGTGGATCGGCAGGATCTCCTGCTGCGCGTTCTTGCGGAGCGCGTAGTTGGTGTGCGAGTTCATGCCCATCGGGCCCGGGCGGTACAGCGCCGAGACGGCGGAGATGTCGGCGAACTCGGTGGGCTTCATCAGCCGCAGCAGGGCGCGCATGGGGCCGCCGTCGAGCTGGAACACGCCGAGCGTGTCGCCGCGGGCCAGCATCTGGTAGGTCGTCGGGTCGTCGATCGGGATCTTCTCGATGTCGACGTCCGCGCCCCGGTTGGACTTGATGATCTTGAGGCAGTGGTCGATGATGCCCAGGTTCCGCAGACCCAGGAAGTCCATCTTGATCAGGCCCATGGCTTCGCACGACGGGTAGTCGAAGCCGGTGATGATCACGCCGTCCTTGTCCCGCTTGTGCAGCGGGATCAGTTCCAGCAGTGGCGTGGAGGAGAGGATGACCGCCGCGGCGTGCACGCCGGTGCCGCGGATCAGGCCCTCGATGCCCAGGCCGGTGTCGATGATCTTCTTCACGTCCGGCTCGTTGCCGTACATGTTCCGGATCTCGGTGCCCTCGTTGTAGCGAGGGTGCTTCTCGTTGAACAGGTCGGCGAGCGGGACGCCCTTGCCCATCACGTCCGGCGGCATCGCCTTGGTGATCCGGTCGCCCATCGCGAACGGGTAGCCCAGGATGCGGTTGGCGTCCTTCACGGCCGCCTTGGCCTTGATGGTGCCGAAGGTGTTCACCTGGGCGGTGTACGCCTCGCCGTACTTGTCGGTGACGTAGCGCACCATCTGGTCGCGCTGGCGGTCGTCGAAGTCGATGTCGACGTCCGGGGGGTTGATGCGCTCGGGGTTCAGGAAGCGCTCGAACAGCAGGTCGTGCTCCAGCGGGTCCAGCTGGGTGATGCCGGTGAGGTACGCCACCATCGAGCCGGCCGCCGAACCACGGCCGGGGCCGACCGAGATCCCGTTGTCCCGGCCGTACTGGCAGATGTCGGCGACCACGAGGAAGTACGCGTCGAAGCCCATCGGGGAGATGACGCCCATCTCCAGCTCGATCCGGTCCAGCACCTCCTGGCTCGGGCTGTCCCCGTACCGGTGCTGCACGCCCTCGGCGATCTTCTTGCGCAGGTACGAGGCCTGGGTCTCGCCCTCCGGCACGTCGAACTGCGGCA
Organism: Kitasatospora sp. NPDC004289; assembly: GCF_053602875.1. Taxonomy (NCBI): domain Bacteria; kingdom Bacillati; phylum Actinomycetota; class Actinomycetes; order Kitasatosporales; family Streptomycetaceae; genus Kitasatospora; species Kitasatospora sp. NPDC004289. The sequence goes on from NZ_JBSGEL010000025.1 coordinate 42,556, forward strand.
TCCGGTCGACGTAGTTGAAGACCTCGTCGTACGCCTCGATCCGGGAGGCGATCTCCAGGGTGTTGCGGCACGCCTCGGGGAGCTCGCGGAAGAGCTCCTGCATCTCGTCGGCGGTCTTGATGTAGTAGCCGGTGCCCTGGAACTTGAAGCGGTTCGGGTCGTCCTTGTTCTTGCCCACGCCGACGCAGAGCAGCGAGTCGTGGGCGTCGGCCTGATCGGCCGTCACGTAGTGCGAGTCGTTGGTGGCCAGCAGCGGGATGTCCAGCTGCTTGGCGAGGCGTAGCAGGCCGTCCCGGACGTCGCGCTCGATGGACAGGTCGTGGTCCATCAGCTCCAGGAAGTAGTTCTCCCGGCCGAAGATCTGCTGGTAGGCGTCGGCGGCCTTGACGGCCTCCTCGTACTGGCCGAGCCGCAGACGGGTCTGCACCTCGCCGGAGGGGCAGCCGGTGGTGGCGATGATCCCGGCGGCGTTCGCGGCGATCAGCTCGCGGTCCATCCGGGGCTTCATGTAGTAGCCCTCCATCGACGCGAGGGAGGAGAGCTTGAAGAGGTTCCGCAGACCGGTGGCGTTCTGCGCCCACATGGTCATGTGGGTGTAGCGGCCGCCGCCGGAGACGTCCTTGCCGCCCTCGCCGTCCGCGCTCACCTCGCGCTTGCCGCCCGGGGCCCAGAAGACCGGCTTCTTCTCGAAGCGGGAGCCGGGGGCGACGTACGCCTCGATGCCGATGATCGGGGTGACGCCGTCGAACTTCTTCGAGGTCTGGAAGAACTCGTACGCGCCGAACATGTTGCCGTGGTCGCTCATCGCGATCGCGGGCATGCCCTGCTTGGCCACCTCGCCGAACAGCTTCCCGTTCTTCGCAGCTCCGTCGAGCATCGAGTACTCGGTGTGGACATGCAGGTGAACAAAGCTGTCGGCCACGGTGGGACGGCTCCTCAGGCTAGACGGAAGACCCCACCCTAGCGCGGTCCGCAGACGGTCGCGGTCACCGTCACGGAGCGTCTTCGGACGGTCCGCGAAGGTCCTCCGGGAGGGCCTCGCGGACCGCCGAGACGAAGGCCGCGACGGCCGGATGGCGGCCCGCGCCGGCCCGGAAGGCGGTCCTGGTGCGGCGGGCCATCGGCAGCCTGGTGAGCTGGACGCCGGGGGGTGCGGGGGAGGCCCCGAGGTGCGGGACGAGGGCCACGCCCTGGCCCACCGCGACCAGTGCGAGCACCGTCGCGAAGTCGTCGATCTGGTGCGCGATCAGCGGGGTGAAGCCGGAGGCCTGGCAGGCCCGGACCACCATGGTGTGGCAGAGCGTGCCGTGCGGGGAGACGATCCAGCGGCTCTCCCGGTGGTCCGCGACCGCCCCCGGTGCGGGGGCGGCCAGGTACATCGGCTCGGTGAACAGCGGCTCGGCCGCCAGCCCCGGCTCCGGATCGGCCGGCACGAAGTCGTACTCGTGCACCAGGGCCACGTCCAGCTCCCCGGCCCGCAGCATCGCCGCGACCAGCGCCGGGTCGACCTCCGTCACCATCGGGACCAGCCCCGGGTGCTCGCGGGCCAGCGCGGCGAGCGCGCCCGGGATGATCGCCCGGGCCGCCGACGGGTAGGTCCCGATCCGCAGCGGGCCCGCCAACCCCCGCCGGGCGTCGGCCAGTTCGGCCGAGGCCTGCTCCAGCCGCTCCAGCACCGCCTCGGCGTGCCGGACCAGGTTGAGCCCGGCCGGGGTGAGGGCCACCCGGCGGCCGGTGCGCTCCAGCAGCGGCACGCCCGCCTCCCGCTCCAGCACCGAGAGCTGCTGGGAGACCGCCGAGGCGCTGAAGGCCAGCGATTCGGCGACGGCGGCGATGGTGCCGCGGTGGGCCAGTTCACGGAGCAGCCGGAGGCGGCGGACGTCGAGCACAGGCTGAGCTTACGCAAAGCCTCGGAAATCAGAACTGGACCTGACGAGCCGTCGGGGGAGAGGCTCGGAGCATGGAACTCCACGGCATCCACGTCCCGCTGATCACCCCGTTCGAGGCCGACGGCACCCTCGCCCTGGACGCCCTCGACGGGCTGGCCCGCGAGGCGCTCGCCGAGGGCGCGGCCGGACTGGTCGCGCTCGGCACCACCGCCGAGGTGGCCACCCTCGACGAGGACGAGAAGCGGGCCGTGGTCGAGGTCTGCGCCAAGGCGGCCCGCGACCACGGCGCGGTGCTCACCGTGGGCACCGGCGGCAACGACACCCGCCGCACGGTGGCCGCGCTCGGCGAGCTGGCCGGGGTGGCCGACGCCGCGCTGGTCACCGTCCCGGCCTTCACCCGGCCCGGCGCGGCGGGCGCGCTGGCGCACTTCGAGGCGCTGGCGGCCGGCAGCCCGGTGCCGCTGATCGTCTATCACATCCCCTACCGCACCGGGCAGGCGCTGGACGCGGAGGCGCTGCGCCGGATCGGCGCGCTGGAGGGCGTGGCCGGGGTCAAGTACGCCGCGGGCGGCATCGACGGCGAGACCGTCGCGCTCCTCGCCGACCTGCCGCCCGGCTTCGCGGTGCTGGCCGGGGACGACCCCTTCCTGCTGCCGCTGCTCGCGATGGGCGCCACCGGCGGCATCCTGGCCTCGGCCCACCTGGCCACCGGCTCCTTCGTGGAGCTCACCGCCACCGGCGACCGCGCCCTCGGCCTGCGGCTGGCCCGCCTCTCAGCAGCCTGCTTCGCCGAGCCCAACCCGACCGTCATCAAGGGCGTGCTGCACGCCCGGGGCCGCATCCCCACCCCGGACGTGCGGCTCCCGCTGCTCCCGGCCGGGCCGGAGTCGGTGGCCGCCGCCCTGGCCGCCCTGGAGGCCGTCGGAGACCGCTGAGGCCTCGCGGAGTGCGTCCGTCGGGGCGCGAGGCCCTGTCGGCCGCCCGCGCCCGCCGCCTGACGGTCCGTGAGCCGACCCGGTATCGGATTTTCGCCCGGACGGATTCTTCCAGCACCGCAGCCCGCCCACCGGCGAATCCGGGGTGCCCGGTCACCGTGGCCGCCGGTTTTCCGCCGCCGCGCCCCGGGGCCCCGCCCACCCAGTGGAATGCGGTCCCACCCCACCCGTCCGACCAGGCATGATGGGCGGAGTGTGCGGACTTCTGATCGAGCACAACACAGGAGGAGTAACCCGATGAGGATCGGCATCGTTGGTGCCACCGGCCAGGTCGGTGGAGTCGTTCGCGGCATTCTGGCGGAGCGCAAGTTCCCGGTGACGGAGCTGCGCCTGTTCGCCTCGTCCCGTTCGGCCGGCAAGACGCTGCCGTGGCAGGACGGCGAGGTCACCGTCGAGGACGCCGAGACCGCCGACTACTCCGGTCTGGACATCGTGATCTTCTCGGCCGGCGGGTCCACCTCCAAGGCGCTGGCCCCCAAGGTCGCCGCCGCCGGCGCCGTGGTGATCGACAACTCCTCGGCCTGGCGCCGCGACCCCGAGGTCCCGCTGGTGGTCTCCGAGGTCAACCCGGACGCGATCGCGAACCGCCCCAAGGGCATCATCGCCAACCCGAACTGCACCACCATGGCCGCCATGCCGGTGCTGCGCCCGCTGCACGACGAGGCCGGCCTCGCCGCGCTGGTAGCCACCACCTACCAGGCCGTCTCCGGCTCCGGCCTGGCCGGCGTCGCCGAGCTGCACCGCCAGGCCTGCGAGATCGCCGAGCAGGCCGACCAGCTGGCCTTCGACGGCGAGGCCGTGAAGGCCAGCAACCCGGGCGTCTACCAGCGCCCGATCGCCTTCAACGTGGTGCCGCTCGCGGGCAACCTGGTGGACGACGGCTCCTTCGAGACCGACGAGGAGCAGAAGCTCCGCCACGAGTCCCGCAAGATCCTCGGCATCCCGGAGCTCAAGGTCTCCGGCACCTGCGTCCGGGTCCCGGTCTTCTCGGGCCACTCGCTCCAGGTGAACGCCCGCTTCGACTCCCCGATCAGTGTCGAGCGCGCCTACGAGCTGCTCGCCGAGGCCCCGGGCGTGGAGCTCTCCGAGATCCCCACCCCGCTCCAGGCCGCCGGCAAGGACCCGTCCTACGTCGGCCGGATCCGGGTGGACGAGACGGTGGAGAACGGCCTCGCGCTGTTCCTCTCCAACGACAACCTGCGCAAGGGCGCGGCGCTGAACGCGGTCCAGATCGCCGAGCTGGTGGCCGCCGAGCTCCAGGCCTGACGCTCCCTCAGCCCCCCGTGGTGCCGGTCAGCCGACGCTGACCGGCACCACGCGCGAGAGCGCCTCGCCGACCCACGCGTCGCCGGGGTAGTACCACTGGAAGGCCCCGGACTCCGCCGCCGGGACGGTCGCCCCCACCGTCCCGTCCGCCTGCGCGTAGGCCTCCGCGACGGTGGTCCAGACGTCGCTCCAGGCCGCCCGGAACTGGAGGCGGACGAGCCCGCCCGGGTAGGCGTGGTACCGCTGGTCCTGCCAGGAGGCCCGCTCCAGCCGGCCGGTGACCCTCAGCTCCTCGCCGGGCGCGGCCCGCCCGGTGACCCCGCCGAGGTCCAGCCGGGTCGCCTGCTTGATCGAGAAGCCGCCGGCGGTCTGGTTCACGTACCGGTCCCCGTCCCGGGCCCGCACCTTGAGGTCGACGAACCAGGTGCCGGCCTCGTCGTCGAAGATCTCCCGCCGCGTCGGACGGACCGTCACCGTCCCCCGGCAGGTCGTGGCCGTGCCCTCCGCCGCGCACTCCAGCGGGCTGACCCCGAGCACCCCGTAGCGCGGCCCCCAGACCCCGATCGGGCCGACCGAGGCGATCCCCGAGCCGTCACGGGCCGTCAGCACCAGCGGCACCGTGGCCCCTTCGGCGGTGCCGAGCACGATCGGCCGTCCGTCGTTGACCGAGACCGAGGTGACCGCCGTGTCGCCGCGCGAGGCGTCCACGCCGACCTTCGGGGCCAGCAGGACGGCCCCCGCCGCCAGGGCCGTCACCAGGTACAGCACGACTCTGGTCTTCCGCATGATCGTTCCAGTATGACCGGCGCCGCCCTGGCCGCCGGTGAAGCGGCGGGTGGCGCGCCACGCGGCCCGACCGGGGCGTCATCGGTGCGTGTGCGCGCGGGTGCGCTCGCGCGGGCGCCCGGCGAGGCGGAACGGTTCGCCGGGCGATCGGGGGGTAAAGAGTGCCCACCGGCGGTGCGAGCCCGACCGCCGGCCCGCTGCCGGAGCGGGCCCCCACAGCCTCCACCACGCCCGGCGGCCTTCCGGAGGGAAGTGGTGCGGAGTGGACCGCTGCGTCGTCCTGGTGGACGCCGGGTACCTGCTGGGTGCGACGGCCAACCTGCTCACCGGCCAGCCGAGCCGGGCCCGGCTGACGGTCGATCACGCCGCGCTGGCCGCCGCGCTGGCGGAGCGGGCCGAGGCCGAGACCGGGCTGCCGCTGCTGCGGATCTACTGGTTCGACGCCGCGCCGGACCGCCGCTCGCTGCCCGAGCACCGCCGGCTGCGCAGCCTGCCCCGGGTCACCGTCCGGCTCGGCGCACTGACCCGGGCCGAGGGGCGCTGGGTGCAGAAGGGCGTGGACGCCGCGATGCACGCCGAGCTCACCGAGCTCGCCCACAACCGGGCCTGCGCCGACCTGGTGCTGCTCAGCGGCGACGGCGACCTGCTGCCCGGGATGGTCTGCGCCAAGGAGCACGGCGTGGTGGTGCACCTGTGGGCGGTGCAGCCGGTGGAGCACGACTTCAACCAGTCCGAGGACCTGGTCGCCGAGGCCGACGAACGGCAGGTGCTGGACCGGGCCTTCGTCGAGCGCTGGGCCCAGCCGCGCGAACTCCAGACCTCGCTCCCGCTGGCGGCGGCGGGACCGGCCCGGGTGGGCCCGGCCCCGGCCGTTCCCGACGGGGCGTCACCTCCTGCCGGCCCGGAGCCGGAGCCTGAGACGCCCGCCGCCGTGGCGCTGCCCCGGCCGACGGGGCTGCGGGTGGTCCCGACCCCGCGTGACCTGGCCGTGCGGCCGGGCCCCGGCACGCCGCCCGCCCTGGTGCTCCGCTGGTCCTCGGACCGGCTCGGCGCGGCCCCCGTGCCCGTCCCCGCCCCCGTCCCGGCCGGCCCGCCCACCCTGGCCGAGCTCACCCGCCCCGAGCAGCGCTGGGCCGACCGCGAGGAGGACTCCACCGAGGCCCCGGCCGACGCCCAGGCGGTCGGCCGCCGCTTCGCCCTCCGCTGGCTCTCCCGGCTGGGCACGGAGACCGTGCTCACCCGCCTCTGGGCCGACCACCCGCGCATCCCGCACCGGCTGGACGCCGAACTGCTCCGCTACGCCGCCCGCTTCGGCCTGCTCGCCGCCCATGACGACCAGATCGACGAGGAGCACCGCTACGCCATCCGGGCCGGGTTCTGGGACGCCTTCGCCGAGGCGGTGCCCCGCCCCGGCCTGGCGGTCGCCCAGGAGTGACGGTGGGTCCGGCCTCCACGATCGGCGGCACCCGGCCGGCGTCCACGATCGGCGGCACCCGGCCGGCGTCCACGGTCGGCGGCACCCGGCCGGACGTGCGCGGACCGTTCGTCCTCGGGCCGGTACGGCGGCCCGGCGGCGGTTCGGGTGCGGTGCCCCGGCGGACCTGACGGAGTCGTATGGGGCCCCTTGTCCGGTTGGTCCGGGGCAGCGCGTAGAGTCTTCGTCCGTGAGCGACACCGACCGGCGGGCACCACGGCCCACGCCGCAAGGCGCACTCGGCGGTTCCGGCCTGGCGGCCGGGCAGTGCTGCACCGTCCGGGACCTTGCCAAGAGCTACCGCAGCAGGGCGGGCGAGATCCGGGCCAACGACGGGATCTCGCTCGACGTGCGACGCGGCGAGGTGTTCGGGCTGCTCGGCCCGAACGGCGCCGGCAAGTCCACCCTGGTGCGCCAGCTCACCGGGCTGCTCCGCCCCGACCGCGGCTCGATCGAGATCCTCGGCCACGACGTCGTGCGCCACCCCGAACGGGCCGCCCGGCTGCTCGGCTACCTGGGCCAGGAGTCCACCGCCCTGGACGAGCTGACGGTGGCCCTGGCCGCCGAGACCACCGGACGCCTGCGCGGCCTGAGCCGGGCCGAGGCCCGGAGCGAGACCGCCGCGGTGCTGGCCGAGCTCGGGCTGGAGGGCATCGCCGCCCGCCCGCTGGCCAAGCTGTCGGGCGGTCAGCGTCGGCTGGCCTGCTTCGCCGCCGTGCTGGTGGGGGAGCGGCCGCTGCTGGTGCTGGACGAGCCCACCAGCGGGATGGACCCGGTGGCCCGCCGCGCGGTCTGGTCGGCCGTCGACCGCCGCCGCGCCGAGCGCGGCACCACGGTGCTGCTGGTGACCCACAACGTGATCGAGGCCGAGACCGTGCTCGACCGGGTCGCGGTGGTGGACGAGGGCCGGATCATCGCCTGCGACACGCCCGGCGGCCTCAAGGCCCTGGTGGACGGCGACGTCCGGCTGGACCTGGTCTGGCGGACCGAGGCCCCGATGGACGTGCCCGCCGTCGCCGAGCTGGCCGCCCGGGCCGCCCGCACCGGCCGCCGCTGGACCGTCCGCACCACCCCCGACGAGGCCCGCGAACTGGTCGCCGCCGTCACCACCGGCCCCGCCTTCGCCGCCCTGGACGACTTCACCCTGGCCACCCCGAGCCTGGAGGACGCCTACCTCAAGCTCGGCGGCCGGCACGAGGGGCTGGCCCGGTGAGCCGGCTCCGCGCGGACCTGACGGCCTGTGACCACCTGACGACCCGTGACCACCGCCCCGGAGGGCAGCCCCGGTGACCGTGCTCGACGTACCCCTGACGGTGGCGGCCGGGCCCGTCGCGGCCGAGGCCCCGCTGGCCCCGGCCGCCCGACTGCTGCCCTCGATGGCCGCGGTCTACCGGGCGCAGCTCGCCCGGGCCAAGGTGGCGCGGATCCCGCTGCTGTTCGTGGCCACCTTCCAGTCGCTCGGCATCCTGCTGATGATGCGCGGCGTGGTCGGGCCGGAGGAGGTCGAGGCCGCCCGTTCGGTGGTGGCCGGGTCCAGCGTGCTGGTGGTCGCCTTCGTGGCGCTCAACCTGCTGGCCCAGTACTTCGGCAAGCTCCGGGCCACCGGCGGCCTGGACCACTACGCCACCCTCCCGGTCCGGCCGGCCGCGGTGGTGCTGGGTGCGGCGGCCGCGTACGCCTCGTTCACCGTGCCGGGCGCGCTGGTCACGGCCGGGGTCGGGGCCTGGATGTTCTCGCTGCCGATGGGGCACCTGTGGGTGCTGCTCGCGGTCGTCCCGCTGGCGGGCGCGGCGCTGGCCGGGATCGGCGCGGCCTGCGGGCTGCTGGCGCCCCGTCAGGAGCTGGCCACCCTGCTGGGCCAGCTCGGCATGTCGGCGGCGCTGCTGCTCGGCGTCCTCCCGGTGGACCAACTGCCCGGGCCGGTCCTGCTGCTGCGCGACCTGCTGCCGTCCACGTACGGGGTCGAGGCCTTCGCCCGCAGTTTCGCGGCCGCACCGGACTGGGCCGCCGTGCTCCGTGACCTGACGGTGTGCGGGGCGGTCGGCCTCGTCTCGCTGGCCGTCGCGACGTGGGCCTACCGCCGGGCCGCCACCCGCTGACACTCCGTCGGGGGCGTCCTGCGGACCCGCCGGGCGTTCACCGGGGGTTGGGCCCGGCTTCGGGTTGGGCGTCCGTCCGTCGGCACGACGTGAAACGATGGGCCGGTGACCGTACCGAACACCCCTGCGGATTCCGCTCCCGAGCCGCCGCCCCAGCCCCAGCAGCAGTACCAGCCGTACCCCGTCCAGCCCGACCCGTACCTGCCGCCGCCGCCCCCCGCCCGGGAACGGCGCCCGCTCGGGCCGGAGCTGAAGGTCGGTGCGGTCATCACGGCGGCCGGTGTGGTGCTCGGCGCGGTCATGGGCGCCCTCTGGCTCTGGCTGGCCCCCCGGGTGATGCTGGTCGCCGGCAGCGACGCGATCCGCTACGTCGACCCCGAGGGCGAGCAGCGGGCCGGTGCCGACGGCACCTTCGCCCTGCTGGGCCTCGGCGCGGGCGTGCTCTGCGCCCTGGTCGCCTTCGTCCTGACGCGGGCCCGGGGAGGCGGCATCGCCGTCGCGGCCGGGCTGGCGGCGGGCGGCCTGGGCGGCTCGGTCATCGCCTGGCAGCTCGGCACCCGGCTGGGCCCCTCCACCGACGTGGTCGCCAACGCCAAGAAGGCCGGGCTGGGCGTGCGGTTCAGCGCCGCCCTGGAGCTCGGCGCGCACGGCGCCCTGCTGGTCTGGCCGATGGCCGCGATGATCCTGCTGCTCGCCCTCTCGGCCGCCTTCGGCAAACGCGAGCCCGACCCGTCCCCGTACTGGGCGGGCCCCGACTGGCCCGGCCCGAACTGGCCGCAGCCCGACTCCCGGCCCCAGCCGCAGTGGGGCGCCGCCCCGCAGCCGGGCGGTCAGCCCGCCACCGACCCCTGGGCCGCCCCGCAGCCCCCGGCCCCGCAGCCCCCGGCCCCGCCCGCCGACGGCCCGGTACCGCCGCCCGCCCCGGGCGGCCCCGACCCCGCTCGCTGACGGGGGCTCAGCCCCGTCCGGTCACAACGGCCCCGGTCCCGCGATCAGCGGGCCCGGGGCCGACGGGTTCCGTCCACCGTCACCGCCCGGCGAACCGTCAGCGGCCGATCCGGGCCACTCCCGCCCGGGTCAGCGCGACCAGGTCCGCCGGGGCCAGCTCGACCTCCAGGCCCCGCCGCCCGGCCGAGACGTACACCGTCGGGTGCTCCAGCGCACTCGCGTCCACCACCGTCGGCAGCGCCTTCCGCTGCCCCAGCGGCGAGATTCCGCCGAGCACGTACCCGCTGCTCCGCTCGGCCGCCGCCGGGTCGGCCATCGCCGCCCGCTTGCCGCCGACCGCCCCGGCCAGCGCCTTGAGGTCGAGCTGCCCGGAGACCGGCACCACTCCGACGGTCAGCTTCCCGTCCACCTCGGCCACCAGCGTCTTGAACACCCGCCCGGCCTCGATCCCGAGCAGCTCCGCCGCCTCCCCGCCGTACGAGGCGGCCGCCGGGTCGTGCTGGTACGCGTGGACGGTGAACTCCACGCCCGCCGCCTCCAGGGCCACCGTCGCCGGAGTGCCGCCCCCGCCGCTCTGCTTCTTCTTCGCCACGACCTGCCGCTCCCTCAGTTCGGGCTGAAGCTCTGCCGGGTCAGGTCCACCCCCGGCACCGACGGCAGCCAGGAGATCACCGCCGTCTCCCGCCGCAGCAGCTCCAGCTCCTTGGTCAGCCGCTCCTCGGTGTCCGGGCAGGCCAGCAACTCCTGCTTCACCGGGGTCGGCAGCACGGCCGCCGCCGCGACCAGGTACGACAGCACCTGCGGATCGTTCGGCAGCTCGGACTGCCCGGTCAGGCTGACCTCCTTGGCGCCCGCCAGCTTCTGCTGGTACGCGCGGAACGCCCGCTCCACCCCGGAGGCCAGCGCCCCGGCGCCGTCGCCCGTCCTCTCCTCGATCGGCTCGATCTCACCGACCAGGTAAGGGCCCGTCACGTCCACCGAGCGCAGCCAGAACCGGGTCGTCCCGGTCACCAGCAGCTCGTACTGCCCGTCCGGCTGCTCCTGCACCGAGGCCACGTCCGCCACGCACCCGATGTGGTGCAGCGCCTCCAGCGGATCCCCGGTCACCGTCCCCAGCCCGTCCAACGGCCCGGCCGGCCCTTCGTTCTCCCGTACCGGCGCCACCTCGCGCCCGTCCTTGATCGCCAGCACCCCGAACCGCCGCGGCTCCTCCTCCGGCCGCGCCACCAGATCGGCCACCAGCCGCCGGTACCGCTCCTCGAAGACGTGCAGCGGCAGCACCAACCCGGGGTACAGCACCGTGTTGAGCGGAAAGATCGGCAGGCGTTCGGTCACGGCGCACAGCGTAGTTCAGCCGCGCCCGCCCCCGTCTCCGATTACCCGTCAGCACGGCACGGCCCGCACGGTCACCCCCGCTGGAGCATCCGCGTCGCGCCCGCGACCACGGTGGTGGCGAGGACCCAGCCGGAGAGGACCAGGGCGGCGGCGACGAACTGGCCGGTGCGGTCGGGGTTCCAGGTGTCGGGGGCGAGGTTGATGAGGGGGATGACCTTGGAGAGGGAGTAGAGGTAGGGGTTCCAGGTGGCCTTCTCGTCGGCCTTGAGGGGGGCCGGTTCGTGGGTGGCGAACCAGGCGGCGCCGAGGGCCCAGGCGAGGGCGAGCCAGAGGGCGGCCCGGCCGGGGCGGTAGCCGTAGCCGACGGTGGCGTCCTGGAGGCGGCCCCAGAGGCGGCTGAGGATGGGAAGGGTGCTGCGGCGGCGGCGGTGCTTGGCGTAGAGGACCTCGCGGGCGTCCTCGTCCCGGCCGTCCCGGCGCAGCGCGGCGGCGAGCTGCTCGTAGGGCTCGGGCTGGTACTCGCCGAGCGCGCCCTCCAGCCAGGCGATCCGCTGCTCGACGCTGAACGGACGGTCGGGGCGCAGGGATTCGTAGGTGAAGCCGTTGAGGCCGACGTGGCCGTCCTGCGGCCAGCTGGCGGGGTTGTCGACCAGGTTGCCGATCCGGGCGCGGGAGAGCGAGACCTTGCCGGTGGGCGGGGTGTGGCAGGTGAAGCGCAGTTCCGGGGTCTGGATGCGGCGCAGCGAGAGCTCCTGACCCTCCGTCAGGTGGAACTCGGCGTGGGTGATCAGCAGCGCGTTCTCGAACCGGCCGTCGACCAGCCGGACCCCGCCGAAGCAGCGCAGCGGGGTGGAGGGGGAGTCGACCGGGACGGGGGCGCCGTAGCCGTCGCCGTAGATGGAGTGGGAGTCGGCCCAGCCGCCGTCCAGCGAGCCGCCGAGGTACATGGTGTTGCCGACCGCGATGTGGGCCAGGTTGAGGCAGTAGCGGCCGGGCACGGCGTGCAGCTGGGCGCCGCGGAAGGAGAGCCGGCCGCCGATGTGGGCGGTGCGCAGGGAGACCTCGCCGTGCACGAAGGCCCGCTCGATCTCGCAGTCCTGCTGGACCTTGAGGCCGTCGGCGGCCAGCGCGCGGCCGAACTTGTCGCCGCCGATGGTGGCCTGGTTGAGCAGCAGGTCGGTGCCGATCTTGGCGTCGGTCAGCCGGATGCCCTGCGGGAAGACGCAGCGGGCCAGGTGCAGGTCGCCCTCGGTGGCCAGCCGGGAGGCCTCCAGCCGGGGTATCAGACAGCGGATCAGACGGAGTGTGCTCGCCTGTGCCTCGGAGATCAGCACCTTCTTCTCGAAGCGGCAGTCGTGCAGTTCGACGTAGTGGTCGATCCGGGCCCCGGCGAGGCGCAGCGCGCCGGTGACGTAGGCGCCGCTGAGCTTGATCGAGGCGACCCGGCCGGAGGCGGCCGGCGGTCCGTCGAGCAGCAGGGTGGCCAGTACCTCGGCCCGTACATGGCGGCTCTCGGGCCACTCGGCGGTGCTGAGGACACTGTCCTCGCCGTCCTCGCGCCAGCTGCGCAGGTCGTACAGCTCCCCGTGCCGGAAGGCCTCCCAGAGCCCCCGCTCGACGGCCGTCCAGTCCTCCGGCGGTCGCTCCACCGCTGCCTCCCCCGTGATCTTCGTCTGTCTCGCCCTTCGTATCACGGACTGAAATGAGAGACCTCGGGTTCCGGCCACTCCTTACACTGGGGCACGTGATCTCTCGAATCGATCTGCGCGGCTCCTCCGTCGACCCGCGCTCCGTGCTGCCCCGTGCCGAGTTCGACGTGGAAGCCGCCCTGGAGAAGGTGCGGCCGATCGCGGAGGACGTACGCCATCGTGGGGTCACGGCGCTGATCGAGCTGACCGAGCGCTTCGACGGCGTCCGGCTGGAGTCCACCCGGGTGCCCGCCGAGCAGCTGGCCGAGGCCCTGGAGACGCTGGACCCGAAGGTGCGCGCCGCGCTGGAGGAGTCGATCCGCCGCGCCCGGATCGTGCACGCCGACCAGCGCCGCGAGGGGCACACCACCCAGGTGGTGCCCGGCGGCACCGTGACGCACCGGTGGATCCCGGTCGACCGGGTCGGCATGTACGTCCCCGGCGGCCTGGCCGTGTACCCGTCCTCCGTGGTGATGAGCGTGGTCCCCGCGCAGGAGGCCGGCGTCCAGGGGATCGCCGTCACCTCCCCGCCGCAGAAGGCCGTCGGCGGGCGCGTCCACCCGACCATCCTGGCGGCGTGTCAGCTGCTCGGCGTCACCGAGGTGTACGCGGTCGGCGGTGCGCAGGCGGTGGCGATGTTCGCGCTGGGCACCGAGGAGTGCGAGCCGGTCAACGTGGTGACCGGGCCGGGCAACATCTACGTGGCCGCCGCCAAGCGCTACTTCGCGGGCAAGATCGGCATCGACTCCGAGGCCGGCCCGACCGAGATCATGGTGCTCGCGGACGACACGGCGGACGCCGCGGAGGTGGCCGCCGACCTGATCAGCCAGGCCGAGCACGGCCCGACCTCGGGCTCGGTGCTGGTCACCGACTCCTCCGAGCTTGCCGAGGCGGTCGAGGCCGAGCTCAAGACCCAGGTCGCGAAGACCAAGCACTCGGAGCGGGTGGCCGAGGCGCTGGGCGGCCCGCAGTCCGGCATCATCCTGGTCGACTCGCTCGACCAGGGCCTGGACGTGGTGAACGCCTACGCCTCCGAGCACCTGGAGATCCAGACCCGGGACCCGCACGCCGTCGCGGCGAAGGTCCGCAACGCGGGCGCGATCTTCCTCGGCCGGTACACCCCGGTCTCGCTCGGCGACTACGCGGCCGGCTCCAACCACGTGCTGCCGACCGGGGGTTGTGCCTGCCACAGCTCCGGCCTGTCGGTGCAGACCTTCCTGCGCGGCGTGCAGGTCGTCGAGTACGACCGCGACGCGCTGGCGGGCATCGCCGCGCACGTGGTCAACCTCTCCACCGCCGAGGACCTCCCGGGGCACGGCGACGCCATCAAGGCCCGATTCGGATGGACGGTTCCGGACGCGTGACGAACATCGACGACCTCCCGATCCGGGACGAGCTGCGCGGCCAGTCCCCGTACGGCGCACCGCAGTTGGACGTGCCCGTCCAGCTGAACACCAACGAGAACCCGTACTCGCTGCCCGAGCCGCTGGTGGCCCGGATCGCCGAGCGGGTGGCCGAGGCGGCCCGCAACCTCAACCGCTACCCCGACCGGGACGCGGTGGAGCTGCGCACCGGCCTGGCCGCGTACCTGAGCGACACCACCGGCCACCGGGTGACGAAGGACCAGGTCTGGGCCGCCAACGGTTCCAACGAGGTCCTCCAGCAGCTGCTCCAGACCTTCGGCGGCCCCGGCCGCAGCGCGCTCGGCTTCGAGCCCTCGTACTCGATGCACGCCCTCATCTCCCGCGGCACCGGCACGACGTGGATCTCCGGGCCGCGCAACGAGGACTTCACCATCGACCTGGAGGCGGCCAAGGCGGCGATCGCCGAGCAGCGGCCCAACGTGGTCTTCGTCTGCTCGCCGAACAACCCGACCGGCACCGCCGTCGCGGCCGACACCGTGCTGGCGCTCTACGAGGCCGCCCAGGCGGCCCGGCCCAGCCTGGTGATCGTGGACGAGGCGTACGTGGAGTTCTCGCACCGCGCCTCGCTGCTGCCGATGATCGAGGGCCGGCCCAACCTGGTGGTCACCCGCACCATGTCCAAGGCCTTCGGCGCCGCCGGGCTGCGGCTCGGCTACCTGGCGGCGGCCCCGGCGGTGGTGGACGCGGTGCAGCTGGTCCGGCTGCCGTACCACCTGAGCGCCGTCACCCAGGCCACCGCGCTGGCCTGCCTGGAGCACACCGAGACCCTGCTCGGCTACGTGGAGCGGCTGAAGGCCGAGCGGGACCGGCTGGTCACCGCGCTGCGCGGGCTCGGCCTCGAAGTCACCGACTCCGACGCGAACTTCATCCAGTTCGGCCGCTTCGCCGACACCCACGCGGTGTGGCAGGCCATCCTCGACCAAGGCGTGCTGGTCCGCGACAACGGCGTCCCGGGTTGGTTGCGCGTCACGGCCGGCACCCCGGCCGAGAACGACGCGTTCCTCGACGCCGTCCGCACCGCCACCAAGGAGCTTTGACCCTCATGTCCCGCATCGGACGCATCGAGCGCACCACCAAGGAGACCGCCGTCCTGGTCGAGATCGACCTGGACGGCACCGGCAAGACCGACATCTCCACGGGCGTCGGGTTCTACGACCACATGCTCGACCAGCTCGGCCGCCACGGTCTCTTCGACCTCACCGTGAAGACCGAGGGCGATCTGCACATCGACACCCACCACACCATCGAGGACACCGCCCTCGCGCTGGGCGCCGCCTTCCGGCAGGCGCTCGGCGACAAGGTCGGCATCTACCGCTTCGGCAACTGCACCGTGCCGCTGGACGAGTCGCTCGCCCAGGTCACCGTGGACCTCTCCGGCCGCCCCTACCTGGTGCACACCGAGCCGGAGAACATGGCGCCGATGATCGGCAGCTACGACACCACGATGACCCGGCACATCCTGGAGTCCTTCGTGGCCCAGGCCGCCATCGCCCTGCACGTGCACGTGCCGTACGGTCGGAACGCCCACCACATCGTGGAATGCCAGTTCAAGGCGCTGGCGCGGGCACTCCGCTATGCCTCCGAGCGCGACCCGCGCGCGGCGGGCATCCTCCCCTCGACCAAGGGTGCACTGTGACCGCGTCAACTCTGCTGATCATCGTCGGGCTCTTCCTGACCGGTGGCGTCTACTCGTTCTGGAAGCAGAAGCAGTCCAAGGGCGTGATCGCGGTCCTCGCGTTCGGCGCCGTGATGTGCCTCGCCTCCGGCCTGATGCGGCTCTGAGTCACTAGCAAGAGACGGAACTCCCCTGATGGCAAAGAACGTTGTGGTCTTCGACTACGGCTCGGGCAACCTCCGTTCGGCCCAGCGCGCGGTCGAGCGGACCGGCGCGAACGTCACCGTGACCTCCGACTTCAAGACCGCGATGGACGCCGACGGCCTGCTGGTGCCGGGCGTCGGCGCCTTCGAGGCCTGCATGCGCGGCCTCAAGGCGGTCCGCGGCGAGCAGATCATCGGCCGCCGGCTGTCCGGCGGCCGCCCGGTGATGGGCATCTGCGTCGGCATGCAGATCCTGTTCGAGAAGGGCGTCGAGCACGGCGTCGAGACGGCCGGCTGCGACGAGTGGCCCGGCACGGTCGGCCCGCTGGACGCCCCGGTCGTCCCGCACATGGGCTGGAACACGGTGGACGTGCCCGAGGGCAGCCGGATGTTCGCCGGCCTGGACGCCGACACCCGCTTCTACTTCGTGCACTCCTACGGCGTGCGCGAGTGGGAGCTGCGGATCACCAACGAGAACATCCGCGCCCCCAAGGTCAGCTGGACCACCCACGGCCACCCGTTCGTCGCGGCGGTGGAGAACGGCCCGCTCTGGGCCACCCAGTTCCACCCCGAGAAGTCCGGCGACGCGGGTGCCGCGCTGCTGACCAACTGGGTCAACACCCTCTGACAACCTGACAACTCCCTTACAGATCAGGAAAGTTGCACCGATGAGCCGCCTCGAACTGCTGCCCGCCGTCGACATCCGCGACGGCCTGGCCGTCCGTCTGACCAAGGGCGCGTCCGGCACCGAGAAGTCCTTCGGCGAGCCCCTCGCGGCCGCCCTGGCCTGGCAGGAGGCGGGCGCCGAGTGGCTGCATCTGGTGGACCTGGACGCCGCGTTCGGCACCGGTGACAACCGCGAGATCGTCCGGCAGGTCTCCGGCGCGCTGGACATCAAGGTCGAGCTCTCCGGCGGCATCCGCGACGACGAGACGCTGGCCGCCGCGCTGGCCACCGGCTGCCGCCGGGTCAACCTCGGCACCGCCGTGCTGGAGAAGCCCGAGTGGGTGGCCAAGGCCATCGCCGAGCACGGCGACCGGATCGCGGTCGGCCTGGACGTGATCGGCACCACCCTGCGCGGCCGCGGCTGGACCAGCGAGGGCGGCGACCTGTTCGAGGCGCTGGCCCGTCTCGACGCCGAGGGCTGCGCCCGCTACGTGGTCACCGACGTCGACCGGGACGGCACCCTGACCGGCCCCAACCTCGAACTGCTGCGCAAGGTCTGCGCCGCCACCGACCGCCCGGTGGTGGCCTCCGGCGGCGTCTCCTCGCTGGAGGACCTGCGGGCCATCGCCGGACTCACCGGCCTGGGTGTCGAGGGGGCGATCGTGGGCAAGGCACTCTACGAGGGCAAGTTCACCCTCGCCGAGGCCTTGGAGGCGGTTTCATGACGGAGTACCGGTTGGTCGGCGGCAAGCTGAGCGGTGCCTCCCCGTGGGAGGCGGAGTTCGGCTACTCCCGCGCGGTGGCCGCCGGTGACTACGTGCACGTGGCCGGCACCACCGCCTGGGTCGACGGCGCGATCGCCCACGAGGGCGACCCGTACCACCAGACCCTGGCCGCCTTCGAGATCGGCCTCAAGGCGCTCACCGCCTACGGCCTGACCGCCGAGGACGTGATCCGCACCCGGATGTACATCACCCACGTCCGGGACGCCGAGGAGGTGGGCCGCGCGCACGCCGCGCTGTTCGCCGCCGCCCGGCCCGCCGCCACCATGGTCGTGGTGGAGGGCCTGATCGACTCCCGGATGATGGTGGAGATCGAGATCGACGCCCACCGCACCGGGCTCGCCAGCACCCTGGAAGGTACGAAGCAGTGACCCTCGCCGTACGAGTCATCCCCTGCCTGGACGTGGACGCCGGCCGGGTGGTGAAGGGCGTCAACTTCCAGAACCTGCGCGACGCCGGTGACCCGGTCGAGCTGGCCAAGCTCTACGATGCCCAGGGCGCCGACGAGTTGACCTTCCTCGACATCACCGCCTCCTCCGGCGACCGGGAGACCACCTACGACGTGGTGCGCCGCACCGCCGAGCAGGTCTTCATCCCGCTCACCGTCGGCGGCGGCGTGCGCGCCGTCGAGGACGTCGACAAGCTGCTGCGGGCCGGGGCCGACAAGGTCGGCGTCAACACCGCCGCCATCGCCCGCCCCGAGCTGATCCGGGAGATCGCCGCCCGCTTCGGCCGCCAGGTCCTGGTCCTCTCGGTGGACGCCCGCCGCTGCCCCGAGGGCACCGAGACCGCCTCCGGTTTCGAGGTCACCACCCACGGCGGGCGGAAGGGCACCGGCCTGGACGCGGTCGAGTGGGCCGGCCGGGCCGCCGAGCTGGGCGCGGGCGAGATCCTGCTCAACTCGATGGACGCCGACGGCACCAAGGACGGCTACGACCTGGAGCTGATCCGGGCCGTCCGCAAGACCGTGTCGGTGCCGGTGATCGCCTCCGGCGGAGCCGGCAAGCTGGCCGACTTCGCCCCGGCGGTGGACGCCGGAGCGGACGCGGTGCTGGCCGCCAGCGTCTTCCACTTCGGCGACCTGACCATCGGTCAGGTCAAGGACAGCCTGCGGGAGTCCGGACACCCCGTCCGCTGACCGACGCACCCCCGAAGGCCCCCGCCGGTCACTCCGGCCGGGGGCCTTCGTCGTCCCGGTCAGCCGGGCTTCCCCGGAGGGCCAGGGCGCAGGCCGCCGCCGCGCCGGCCACCGCCAGCACCGCGACCAGCGGGCCGGGTGCGGAGGAGCCCAGCGGAGCGGCCGCGGCCAGCAGGACCAGGACGGCGGAGCCGAAGGAGGCCGCCACCGCCCGGCCGGGGCGTCGGGCGTCGTCGGCCGCGTCCGGGTCGGCGCCGTCCAGGTGCAGCAGGTAGCCGAGCAGCAGCAGGGTCAGGGCGGCCGCCAGCCAGAGCGGCGGGTCGCCGAGGGCGGCGGTGACGGTGCAGCCGGTGGCGAAGGCGGTGGTGCGCCGACGGGACAGCTGGGCCTGCCAGCTGGACCCGGTCGGGACCAGCCCGGGCGCGGGCGGGGCGGCGAACCAGGCGAACGGCAGGGTGAAGGGCAGCAGCGTCAGCCAGGCGGCGGGCACGGTGGTCAGCGCGGCGTCGACCCCCAGCACCAGCAGCACGCCGAGCGCGCGTGCGGTCGCGGCGGACGACGGCAGGTGACGGTTCATCGGTTCCTCCCCCGGACCCGGGCGCGCAGCAGCGGTGCCAGGGTCAGGTCCAGCCCGGCGTCCGGGGTGAGCGGCAGCACCGGGACGCCCCGGGCCCGCAGGGCGAAGCGGCTGGCCTCGCGGTCCGCCTGCCAGAGCCGGACGGCGAGTTCGGCGGCCTCCCGGCGGGCCGAGCTCAGCGCACGGACGTCGTGCCGGGGCGAGCCGATCGGCACCTCGATGACCACCACCGGGTTCCCCCGGGCCGTCAGGTGCCGCAGCACCTCCATCACCCGGTGGTCGGTGAGCGTGGTGATCACGTACACCAGGGCGTCGGCCGGGATCACCTGGCGGGGCAGCCCGGCCAGGTCGGGGAGGTGGTAGCCGAGGTCGCGGCGGACCTCCAGGACCGTCTCCACCAGGCGGTGGAAGTAGCCCCCGCCGGTGCCCGGGACCAGCCAGCGGGTGGTGCCGCCGATCGACAGCACGCCGACCCGGTCGTGGCTGCGCAGGTAGGCCTTGGCGATCCCGGCGCCGGCCCGGACCGTCTCGTCCAGGCTGGAGACGCCGTTGGACGGGTCGTAGTAGTCGCCGAGCGCGTCCAGCAGCACCACCGTGTCGGCGGCCCGCTCGGCCGCGAACTGGTTGAGCTGCACCGAGCCCCGGCGGGTGGTGGACGGCCAGTGGATCCGGCGCTGCCGCTCGCCCCAGACGTGCGGGCGCACGCCCGTCACCTCCACCCCCTCGCCGCGCTGGCGGGCGGTGTGCTCGCCGAGCCGCTCGGGCAGCCGGACCGGGATCGGGGTCAGCGCGGAGTGGGTGGGCATCGGGAAGACCTGCGCCTCGCCCAGCTCCACCCGGACGGTGCGCCGGGCCAGCCCGCCGCCGTCGTACACGTCCACGTCCACCGTGCCCAGGCTCCACCGGCCCCAGCGGTGCGGGGTGAGCCGCAGCGTGACGGTGGTGCCGGTGACGTCCACCGCCTCCACCGCGACCCCGGGGCCCGGGTACGGACGGGGGACGATCCGTCCGTGGGTGCCGCCGACCGCGAGCTCGATCCGGGCCTCGACGGTCTCGCCCTCGAAGAGGCGGCGGGCGGAGACCGCGGCCTCGGCGCCGCCGACCGTCGGACGGCCCTCGCCGGAGGTGGCCAGCACCAGCAGCACCAGCGGGCCGGCCGCCACCGCCAGCACCCAGGCGTGGCCGGTGAGCAGGGCGGCGGCCACCGCCGCGACGGTGACGGTGAGCAGCCGCAGGGTCCGCTCGCCGGCCCGCCAGTGGGTGGGCGGCTCGGCGGGCGGCTGGACCAGGGCGAGCGGGGCCGGCCCGCCGGGCGCGGCCGCTCCCCGACGGGGCGTCAGGTTCACGGCCGGCCGGCCCCGTCGGCGGTGCGGGCGGCGGCGGCCGGGACGGTCTGCGGGGCCTTGACGTTCGGTATCAGCCCGGCCACCACCTCGTCGGCGTTGATCTGACGCACCCACAGCTCCGGCTGGAGCGAGATCCGGTGGGCCAGGGCCGGGACCACCAGGCCCTTGACGTCCTCCGGCACCACGTAGTCCCGACCGTCCAGCACCGCCCGGGCCCGGGCCAGCTGGACCAGCGCCAGCCCGCCGCGCGGCGAGGCGCCGACCTGGATCTGCGGGTGCGCGCGGGTGGCGGCCAGCAGGGCCACCACGTACGCCACCAGGTCGTCGTCCACCTCGACCCGCTCCAGGGCGGCGCGCATCGCCAGCACCTGGGCCGGGTCGGTGAGCCGGCGCACCGTGGGCTCGGGGGCCGAACGGTCCAGCCGGGCGCGGAGCATGGCCTCCTCCTGCTCGGTGGCCAGGTAGCCCATCCGGACCCGGAGCAGGAAGCGGTCCAGCTGCGCCTCGGGCAGGCCGTAGGTGCCCTCGTACTCGATCGGGTTGGCGGTGGCGATCACCACGAACGGGTCCGGCAGCTTCCTGGTCACCCCGTCCACCGAGACCTGGGCCTCGGCCATCGCCTCCAGCAGCGCGGCCTGGGTCTTCGGGGGCGTGCGGTTGATCTCGTCGGCCAGCAGCAGGTGGGTGAAGACCGGGCCGGGCCGGAAGACCATCTCCCCGCTGGACTGGTCGTAGAACGGCGCGCCGGAGACGTCCGAGGGCAGCAGGTCCGGGGTGAACTGGATGCGCCGGAAGTCCAGGCCCAGCGCGGTGGCGAAGGAGCGGGCCAGCAGGGTCTTGCCCAGGCCGGGCAGGTCCTCGATCAGGACGTGGCCGCCGGCCAGCACGCCGAGCATCACCAGTTCGAGCGCCTCCGGCTTGCCGACCACGGCGCCGCCGACCTCGGCCAGCACCTCGCGGGCCAGCTCGCCGGCCTGACGCGGGGTCAGCGCGGGGAGCGGGGCGGCGGGGGCCGCGGCTGCGGCTTCGGTGATGGTCACGGGACTCCTCGGGGACTGGTCGTCGGGGTGGTGGTGGCGCGGGTCAGACGGTCTGCAGACCGTCCACGGCGGAGCGGAGCAGGGCGGGCGGCACCGGGCCGTCGAACTCGGTGTCCAGGTCGATCAGCCGCCAGACGCCCGGCCCGACCAGGGCGGCGGCCGCCCGCGGCTCGTGGTGCAGCGAGACGCCGTGACGTTCCGTCAGCCGGGAGTCGTAGAGGCGCTGCAGCCGCGCGCGCAGCAGCGCCACGTCCTCCGGGTGGCCGGCCAGCGCGCCCTCCACCGCCGGGCGCCAGTCGCCCAGGCCGGCCGTCCGCTGCTCGACCATCCGCTGGGTACGGGAGGACAGGCCGTCCTCGGACTCGGCCCCGGCCACGTACCGGGCGGTGAGCAGCCCGACCGCCGCGAACAGCAGGGCCCCGCCGGTCGCGACGGCCGCCCCGGCGGTCAGGGCCAGCACGGTCTCGGCAGCGGCCGCCGTCCCGGCCAGCACGGCCAGCGACCACCGGCCGACCGGGCGCTCGCGGAGCAGGCGGGCCTCGGTGCGGACCTGAGGGTCCGGCCGGTGGCGCCCCTGGGCGTACCGCCCCGTCATCGGGCCTCCCCGGTCGGTGCCGGCTGCCCGGTGTCGGACGGCCCGGTGGTGGACGGCTCCGCGTCGGACGGCTCAGCGGGGTGGCCGAGTTGAGCGGCGATGGCGTCCAGCGCGGACCGGGCCCGGGCCAGGTGCGGCTCGCCCATCGGGTGGCTGGAGTAGCGGGCCTCCCGGAACAGCGTGGCCAGCGACTGCGGGTGAGGCCCCGTCACCACCCCGGCCAGGGCGGCCCGGTGCAGCAGGTCCGCCGGGCTGTCCGAATCGTGCCGGACCACGCCGGACTCGGCCAGCGAGGTCTCCATGGCCAGGTAGCAGGCGATCACGGCGGTCCGGGCGTCGTCGCCGGTCAGCGCCCGGCGGCCGGAGGCGACCGCCTCGGCGAGCGCCTCCTCGCTGACCGCCCCGGCGCCCTTGGTGATCCTGAAGCGCAGGCGGTGCAGGCGTCGTCGGCGCTCGCGCAGCCAGTGGACCACCATCACCACCACCGTCACCACCAGCAGCACCACCAGGGCGAGCCCGATCAGGGCCACCACGATCTCGACCCAGGAGGTCTCGGTGCTCGGCCGCCCCGGGTCCGGCCCGCGGCTCAGCGAGGGGGAGGGGCTCGGGGCCGGCTCGGGGGGGAGGGAGTGGTCGCAGGACTTCGCGGAGAGCAGCAGCAGGAACAGCGGCAGCACCACGACCGTCACCCGCAGCACCGCGGTGGCGGCTCCGGCCAGGCGCTCGGCCACCGGGCTCAGCTTCCCCCGCATCGCCTCGGCGAGCACGGTGCGGTACTTCACGATCACCGCGATCCCGGCGGCCCCGAAGGCCAGGCCGAGCAGCGGGCCGTACCGCGCGAGCGGTCCGGTGGCCTTCAGCAGGGAGGGCCCCTCCGACGGTCGCAGCGCCAACGCGGCGAAGGCCAGACAGCCCACCGCCACCAGGGCCAGCACCGGCCGCAGCCGGCTCCCCGGTCCGGGCACACGTCCGCCCATGGTGGTGTTCCCCCGTACGTCCCCCGTGCCCCCGCGGGTCCGGGTGGCGAATTCGTGCAGCTTCGCACACGAGTGGTCGCGCTGTCAGCAGCTGATCCGGGACACGGGGGGACTTGAGGAGGTGTCAGGCAGCCCGGGCTGCCCCGGCGGCCGGCACCCGCTGCCCGTCCGGCCCGTGTCGCGACGGCCGGGTGCCGTCCGCCCGGGCCCCGGTGGCCCGCACCGCCTTCCCCGCCCGTTCTCCGGCGCCTGCGCCGTGTCCCCGTCGCGCCGCCCGCCCGGGCCCCTCGTGCCGACCGGCCGTCAGGCCTCGCTGCGGATGATGGCGAAGCGGGCGCCGAACGGATCGGTAAGCCAGGCCATCCGGCCGATGCCGGGGGCGTCCATGCCGGGGAGCAGGACGGCGCCGCCGTGGGTCGTCGCGCGCTCGATGGTCGCGTCCGGGTCGGTGACCTCGAAGTAGGGGAGCCAGCCGGCCTCGTCGTGGCCGGGCTGGGCCGGGGCGATGCCGCCGAAGGAGGCGCGCTGCTGGTCCTCGCCCTCGGCGGTGGAGAGCACGGTGTACGTCATCCCGGGCACCTCGACCTGCTCGTAGCGCCAGCCGAAGAGCGCGCCGTAGAAGCCCCGCGCGCCCGTCGGGTCGGGTGTGTGCAGCTCGGCCCAGCAGAAGCTGCCCGGGACGGTGGTGGCCTCCAGGCCGGCGATCCCGCCCGGCTGCCAGACAGCGAACTGACCGCCCGCCGGATCGGTGAACGCCGCGAGCCGGCCCGCCCCGGGGATGTCGTCGGGGGAGACCCGGACGGTGCCACCGGCCTGCTCGACCGCCTTCGCGGTGCCGTCCGCGTCGGGCGTGTGGAAGTACACCGTCCAGGCGGAGTGCGCGCCCTCCTCGGTGAGCGGGCCGAGCGCGGCGACCGTCCTCCCGTCGTGCCGGAAGAAGCCGTAGCCGCCGGCCTCGTACCCGGCCGATTCGAAGGACCAGCCGAACACCGCCCCGTAGAAGGCGGCGGCCGCCGCGGTGTCGGGGCTGCCCAGGTCCAGCCAGTTCGGCGAACCGGTCCGGAAGTCGGTGCTGAGCATGGCGGAGAGCTCCCTCGGAGGAGGACGGGTCGGTCGGACCCGCCCAGCCTGCCACCGCCCACCGACAACCGCGCGCCGGGCCTGACGGCCCGTCACCCGAACGGCAGGACCACCCGGAGCGCCTCCATCGCTTCGCGCTCCCCGGCGACCTCGACCGCCGCCCGTTCGCCGCGCCCGAAGGCGTACAGCACCAACTCGCCCGGCTCGCCCCGCACCTCGACCGCCGGTCCGCCCTGCCGGCCGACCGCCACCGACTGGCCGTCCGGGCGCCGCAGCACCAGCAGCACGGGCAGCCGCCGCCCGGCCTCCAGCCGGACCAGCATCGGCAGCCGCTTCCAGAGCAGTTCGGCCATCGACGGGGCGACCGGCTCCGGCTTCCACCCGGGCCCGGCCCGGCGGACGTCCTCGGCGTGCACGTAGTACTCGACCAGGTTGGCCGCCTCGTCCACCCCGGGCAGCGCGAACGGCGAGAACCCCGGGCCGGTGCGCACCAACCGCAGCAACTCCTCGTACGGGCGGGCCCGGTAGCGCTCCTGCACCCGCGCCGTCCACCCCGCCAGCGGCCCGATCCGGATGCCGGCCGCCGCGTCCAACCGCCGCTCCCGCAGCACCAGATGGGCCGCCAGGTCCCGCGTGGTCCACCCGATGCAGAGCGTCGGCGCCTCCGGCCCCGCCGCCGCCAGCAGATCGGCCAGCCGCTCCCGCTCCCCGCGCGCAAAGCTCGTCATGCGGCCACCTTAGACGGACCGGCGATCGGGGGCGCCGTCGTGGTGACCCCCGGGGGCGAGGAACTGCCCGGAAGGAAGGCGGACCAGCACCGGGCCGGTCCGTGCCGCTCGTGGTCAGGGGGCGGCGGTCGACCCGGCGAGGTGGCCGGTGAGCTTGCGGCCCTGCTGGCTGTTGCTGGCCGAGAGGGTGCAGGAGGCGTCGCGGTGGCCCTGGGAGTAGTGCTTCACGGACGGCCCGATCGGGTAGCCGTAGTACGGGCCGCCGGAGGTCTGCCGGGCCTGCCACTCGGCGGCCGCGGGTTCGCAGAGCTGGCGCAGCGCCCGGGCGATGTCGGCGTCGTCCGCGAGGCCCTCCGGGAGCTTGACCACGGCCACCCCCTCGCCGTCGTGCGGGGCCTCGCAGGGGCGCAGTTCGGGCAGCGTGATCACCTTGCTGAGCTGCGGGTGGTCGAAGCACTCGCCCGGCCAGAAGAACGGGTACGGCGGCCGCTCCCGGGTCGGCGAGGGGCTGGGCGAGGCGCTCGGGCTCGGCGGCGGGGCGGCCGCCGGCTTCCTCGCCGGCTCCGGCCAGAACAGCACCACGGCCCCCACGACCAGCACCAGCACGGCCACCACCGTGGCCACCACCCGACGCCGCCTCATCCCAGCCCCCCTCGACTCTCCGGAGCCCACATTCTGTCCGCCCGCACCCCGTCCCGTCAGCCCGTTCCCGGAGCCGGCCCAGGCCGCGCGGAGCCCGGCGGGCGGCAGCAGCATGGAGGGAGGACGAGCCACGGGAGGCACCCCATGTGGTGGGAGCCCACGGATCCGCAGACGCAGCGCTTACGCGTCGAGACGCGCCGGCTGCTGGCCCTGCTGCGGTCGGCCCTCGGGCGCACCGAACCCCTCCGGCAGCCGCTGGTCTGGGGCGTCGGCAGCGCACCCGGGGCCGACGGCCGGTGGGGCTCTCCGCTGGTGGTGGTGAACGCGGCCGAGGCCGGGGCGGCCGGCCCGGGCCGGTACCGCTGGGAGGACCTCCGGAGCGAGGGCTCGCCGGTGACGGACCTGCTGGCCGGCTGGGAGCTCGCGCCCGGAACGCGGATCGACGTGACGGGCCGTCCGGTCCCGGCCGCCCGGATCGACCCGACCGACCAGGTGGTGGCCCCGCCCGGCGGCCGGGGCACCGTCGGCCTGACCTGCACCCACCTGGGCGCCCCGGCCTTCCTGACCGCCGGGCACCTGGTCTCCGGCAGCGGTGGCCGGGTCGAGGTCGCGGCCACCGGACGGGGCGCTCCGCTCGGCTGGGTGAGCGGCCAAGTGGTGCGCTGGAACGACCCGTTGGGCCTCGGGCCGATCGGCGGCTACGACTACGCGGTGGTCCGGATCGCCCCGCCGGACGACACCGCCACCGTCACCCACGCCGGCCCGCTGCCCGCACCCGGCCCGCCGTACGGGCCGCTCGCCGTCTCCGTCTACGGCGGCCGCTCCGGCCGCTGCCGGGGCACCGTCACCGGCGCCCTCGAACAGCTCGGCGACGCCGACCGGCAGTGGCTGACGCTCTGGCAGGTCGTCACCTCGGAACCACTCGGGTACGGCGACTCCGGCAGCCTCGCGATGGTCGACTCCGGCCCGTACCGGGGCCGTCTGCTGGGCCACCTCGTCGGCGGCACGGTGACCGCGCCGCACGCCTTCGACCACTGCTACGTCCAGGACCTGCGCGCCTGCCTCGCCCACCAGGACGGGCCGGACGTCCTCCTCTGACACCACCCGATCCCGTCGGCCTCGGCGACGGGATCCGCGAATCCACCCGGAGGACCCGATGAGCACCATCCGCAGCATCGCCAAGGGGGCCCACATCCGCACCAGGGCGGCCGCGCTGCCCGTGCTCGGCCCGCCGGGAGCGAAGGCCGTCGCGGTCCGGCCGGCGCAGCCGGCCCAGGGGCAGCAGGGCGGCGGTGGCGAGGCCGCGGAGCCCAAGGAGAAGGCCACCGATCTCAGCTCGCTGCTCAACACCGTCCCGGTGGAGGTGGTGGCGCTCTACACCACCGTGCTCGGCGTGCTCACCAGCGTGCTGGCGGCCGACGCCCAGGACAGCTACCTCCCGCTGCGCTGGTGGCTCTACGGCGGCTGCGTGCTGGCGACGGTCATGGCCGTGCCGCTCGCGTACTCGCTCGACAAGGCGCCGCCCGCGGAGCAGGGACAGGAACCCGCGGCCGAGCCGCCCGTCACGGCCCCGCCGCAGAAGCCGCCCGGGGTGGACGGCCCCGCCGGCGCGTCCGCCCTCGTCCCGGCCGTCGGAGCGGCCGCGGCTGCGGCCGCCGTGGACACCCCCGTCAAGCAGCCTCCCGGCCGGGACCGCCGGGGCCCCGTCGCGGAGACCTTCATGGCCGCCTTCTCCTTCGCGGTCTGGGGCCTGGTCATCCCCGAGTCCCCGCTCTACCTGCTGATGGAGGCCCCCACCCTCCCCGTGGTGGTCGCCCTGCTGAGCGCCGCCGGCGCCTTCCTGGCCAACAACGTCTTCGGCCCCTGGCTGGACCGCCCGGCCCGCCGCATCCGGATCACCCTGTACTGAGGCCCCGCCCCGCCGGGACGCCGCCCCGCACGGGTACCCTGCCTGCGGCACGACCCTCACCCAAGGGGTCAACTCATGCGCGTAGGCATCGTCGGTCACGAGGGTCTCTCCGACCTCAGCGAGATGCTGGTCCGGGGCGAGCTCTGGCGCCTCGTCACCTCGCACACCCCGCACGACCTGATCGGCGTCAGCTGCCTGGGCCAGGGGCCGGAGAGCTGGTTCGCCCAGTCCGTGCTGGACCACGGCGGCAAGCTGGAGGTCGTCCTGTCCGCGTCCACGGCCCAGGCGGGAGCCTTCGCCGGGCCCGCCCGCTCCACCGTCCGCTCCCTGCTCAACCAGGCCAACGCGGTGCACCGCCTGGCGCCCGAGCAGTACGGCGGCCTCGGCGACGACACCTGCCGGGCGATGGTCGGGATGATCGACGAGCTGGTCGCGGTCTGGGACGGCGTCACCCCCGGTGCCCCGGCCGAGCTGGTCGCGGCGGCCAGGGCGGCCGGGTTGTACGTGGAGGTGGTCTGGCCGGCCGGATGTGAGAGCCCGTCAGCGGGATGAGCCGGGCGCGGGGTGCCCGGTGCCCGGACGAGGGCCGGGGGAGCGGGGCCGAGCTGCCACAATGGGCCCCATGTCGATCACTCCCGCCGCCCCCGGCAGCACCGCGCTCGACCCGGCGATCGCCGCCCGGCTGAAGCGGACCGCCGACGGCCTGCTGCCCGCCGTCGCCCAGCAGTACGACACCGGCGAGGTGTTGATGCTCGGTTGGATGGACGACGAGGCGCTGCACCGCACCCTCACCACCGGCCGCTGCACCTACTGGAGCCGCAGCCGCAGCGAGTACTGGGTGAAGGGCGACACCTCCGGCCACGTCCAGACGGTCAAGTCGGTCGCCCTGGACTGCGACGGGGACACCCTGCTGGTGAAGGTCGACCAGACCGGCGCGGCCTGCCACACCGGCGCCCGCACCTGCTTCGACGCCGACGTGCTCCCGCTCTCCTGAACCGCTGACCTCCCCTTCGACCGAACGGTGCCCAGCCCCATGGATCTCGAGACCTTCCGCAAACTCGCAGTGGACACCCGGGTCATCCCGGTCTCCCGTCGGCTCCTCGCGGACGGCCTCACCCCGATCGGGCTCTACCGCAGCCTGGCCGGGGAGCGACCGGGCACCTTCCTGCTGGAGTCGGCCGAGCAGGGCAACTGGTCGCGCTACTCCTTCGTCGGGGTCCGCAGCGCCGCCACCCTCACCGCCGACCGGGACGGCAACGCCCGTTGGCACGGCACCCCGCCGGTCGGCATCCCCACCACCGGCGACCCGCTCGCGGTGCTGCGCTCCACCCTGGAGGCGCTGCACACCCCGCGCCACGACGACGACGGCCTGCCGCCGCTCACCGGCGGCCTGGTCGGCTACCTCGGCTACGACGTGGTGCGGCGGCTGGAGAAGCTGCCCAACCTCACCCCGGACGACCTCCAGCTCCCCGAGCTGACCATGCTGCTGGCCACCGACCTCGCGGTGCTGGACCACGCCGACGGCTCGGTGGTGCTGATCGCCAACGCGGTCAACCACAACGACCTGGCCTCGGGCGTGGACGAGGCGTACGCGGACGCGGTGGCCCGCCTGGACGCCATGCAGGCCGACCTGGCCCGCCCGGTCGACCCGGGCCTGGCCACCTTCACCCCGACCGCCGTGGAGCCGCACTCGCCGTTCGGCGGGGCGCCCTACCGGGCCGCCGTCGAGGAGGTCAAGGAGCGCATCCGGGCCGGCGAGGCCTTCCAGGTGGTGCCCTCGCAGCGCTTCGAAGTGCCCTGCGCCGCAAAGGCCTTGGACGTCTACCGGGTGCTGCGCACCACCAACCCCAGCCCGTACATGTACCTGTTCCGCTTCCCCGGGCCGGACGGCACCGCCGAGGGCGGCTTCGACGTGGTCGGCTCCAGCCCCGAGGCGCTGGTCAAGGTGACGGACGGTCAGGCGATGCTGCACCCGATCGCCGGCACCCGGCACCGGGGCGCCACCCCGCACGAGGACGCCGAGCTGGCGGCCGAGCTGCTGGCCGACCCGAAGGAGCGGGCCGAGCACCTGATGCTGGTCGACCTGGGCCGCAACGACCTGGGCCGGGTCTGCGAGCCGGGCAGCGTCGAGGTGGTCGACTTCATGTCGATCGAGAAGTACAGCCACGTGATGCACATCGTCTCCACCGTCACCGGCAAGGTCGCCCCCGGCCGCACCGCCTTCGACGTGCTCACCGCCTGCTTCCCGGCCGGGACCCTCTCCGGCGCCCCCAAGCCGCGCGCCATGCGGATCATCGAGGAGCTCGAACCCACCCGCCGCGGCCTCTACGGCGGCTGCGTCGGCTACCTCGACTTCGCCGGCGACTCCGACACCGCCATCGCCATCCGCACCGCCCTCCTGCGCTCCGGCACCGCCTACGTCCAGGCCGGCGCCGGCGTGGTCGCCGACTCCGATCCGCACGCCGAGGACACCGAGTGCCGCAACAAGGCCGCCGCCGTCCTGCGCGCCGTCGCCACCGCCAACACGCTGAAGGCCTCCGGCTGACCCCCGGTGAACCGTCGGTGTACGGCTCGGGGATAGTGGACGGGTGACCACCGAGCTGCCTTCGCCCCGTACCGCCGAACCCGTCGAGACCGCTGCTCCGAGCCCGAAGGGGCGGCGGATGCTCGGGGTGATGCTGGGGTGCACGGTGCTGGGGGCGGTGCTGGTGCTGACTGCGGTGAGCCGGGTGTGGGCCGAGGGGACGGCCGGGGGGCAGTTGGAGGTGTCGGCGACCGGGAGCGCGGTGTCGGGCCTGCCGGGCGGGCTCGCGCTGGTCGGGCTGGCCTCGGCGGTGGCGGTGTTCGCGGTGCGCGGGGTCGGCAAGCTGGTGGTCGGCGCGCTGCTGACGCTGGCCGGGCTCGGTGCGGCGGTGGCCGCGGCGCTGGGCGCCACCGACGGTGCCGCGCTGCACTCGGCGGCGGCCAAGAAGCTGGCCCTGGTGAGCGCCTCGGCCGAGCAGGTGAGCCACACCGCCTGGCCCTGGGTGGCCTTCGCCGGCGGGCTGCTGCTGGCGGCGGCGGGTGCCCTGACGGTGCGTCATGGCCGGTCCTGGCCGGCCATGGGCGCCCGGTACGAGGCCCCGGCCCGGAAGGCGGCGCCGAAGCCGAAGGGCGCGGGCACCCCCGCGGACATCTGGCAGGCCCTGGACCGCGGCGAGGACCCGACGGCGTAGCGGTGGTCGACCCCGGGGCCCCGCAGGGGCCTCCAGGGGCGTGGGGAACTGCGCGAGTCCGGAAGGCGGCCCGGTGTGAGATCGGGGCACGCGAGCCAGTTGCAGGTGTTGCCGTTCCCCTGCGCGCAGTTCCTCGCGCCCCTGGGGGCCTTCGGCCCCCCGGCGCGCCCTCCGGTGTAACCACCGCGGCGGACCCCCGCTTGGGGTCGGGTGTGTGGGCCCGGCACAATGGACGAGTCAACCCGACGGGCGCCCGCAGTCCGGCCGGGCCCCGCAGATTCAAGGAGCACCATCAGATGTCGGCAACCGCGCACGGCCACACCCCCGCCGCCTGGACCGGCTCGACCATCGCCTTCATCGGCTTCACGGTCAGCGGCGTTGCGATGATCATCCCCGCCGTCTGGCTCTTCTGGGTGGGCCTGGGCGTGGTCCTGCTCGGCGGTGTCGTCGGCAAGGCGATGTCGATGGCCGGCATGGGCAAGCAGCCCAGCCCGTACTACGCCACCCCGGAGGAGACCCTCGCCCGTCGCGAGCTGGCCGCCAAGGCCGCCGCGGGCGTCTGATCCACGGTCGACGAACGGGAGCGGTGGGGCGCGCGGAGCGCCCCGCCGCTCCCGTTCGCATGACACGCACCGCCGGCTGAGGGATGCGCCCCGGCCCCGGGGGCAGAATCGGCCCTGTGACCGCCGCCCCGCAGTCGAAGCCCGCCGCCGCCCCGCCCTCCCGGGCGCGCCGGACGGTCCGTCCGCTGCTGGCGCTGGTGGCGGTGGCCGTCCCCACCGTCTACGTGGCCGCGGTCGATCCGAACGCCCCGGGCCACTACCCCGTCTGCCCGGTGCTGGCCGCCACCGGCTGGTGGTGCCCGGGCTGCGGGGGGCTGCGGGCGGTGCACGCGCTGGCCCACGGGGACCTGGCCACCGCCGCGCACGACAACCTGCTGGTGGTGGTGCTG
Source organism: Kitasatospora sp. NPDC004289 (assembly GCF_053602875.1). Classification (NCBI taxonomy): domain Bacteria; kingdom Bacillati; phylum Actinomycetota; class Actinomycetes; order Kitasatosporales; family Streptomycetaceae; genus Kitasatospora; species Kitasatospora sp. NPDC004289. Next base: position 73,925 of record NZ_JBSGEL010000025.1, read on the forward strand.
GCGATGGTCGTCGGGGTGCTGTGGAGCGGCTGGCTCTGGGCCGCGCTGACCGGTGGGCGGGCGCCGAAGGTCCGGTTCGGGCTGCCTCAGACGGTGCTCCTGCTGCTGGTGCTGGCGGTCTTCATGGTCTACCGCAACCTCCCGGTCGGGGCCGGGCTGGCGCCCCCGGTGCTCTGACGGAGCCCACGCGACGGCGTACGGCCGGGTCCGCTCCGCGAGACGCGCGCCGGGCGGATGCGGTTCACGCCCCCCGCGCCCGATACCATCGAGGAGCCGACGGGGGCCGGAAGTTCCGCGCCGTTCAGCAGGACGGAGCAGGACGTGGTCCGCCGCCCGCGGTGAAACACCCGACGAGCCGGGCATGTGCCCGGCGGAATGATGGGGGCGCCCGCGTGAGTGTGCTCGACGAGATCATCGACGGGGTCCGTGAGGACCTCGCCGAGCGGCAGTCCCGGGTCTCCCTGGACCAGCTCAAGGAGCTGGCCGCGAAGGCCCCCGACGCCAAGGACGGAGTGGCCGCGCTGCGCGGCGACGGCGTCCGGGTGATCTGCGAGGTCAAGCGCTCCAGCCCGTCCAAGGGTGCCCTGGCGGCGATCGCCGACCCGGCCGCCCTGGCGCTCGACTACGCGGCCGGCGGTGCCGCCGCGATCAGCGTGCTGACCGAGCAGCGCCGCTTCGGCGGTTCGCTGGCCGACCTGGACGCCGTCCGGGCGGCGGTGGACACCCCGCTGCTGCGCAAGGACTTCATCGTCACCGCCTACCAGCTCTGGGAGGCCCGCGCCCACGGCGCCGACCTCGCGCTGCTGATCGTGGCGGCCCTGGACCAGCCGGCCCTGGTGTCGCTCATCGAGCGCGCCGAGTCGATCGGGCTCACCCCGCTGGTCGAGGTGCACGACGAGGAGGAGATCGCGCGCGCGGTGGACGCCGGCGCGAAGATCATCGGCGTCAACGCCCGCAACCTCAAGACCCTCGAGGTGGACCGGAACACCTTCGGCAACGTGGTGGACGCCATCCCGGCGCACATCGTGAAGGTGGCCGAGTCCGGCGTGCGCGGCCCGCACGACCTGATCGCCTACGCCAACCTCGGCGCGGACGCGGTGCTGGTCGGCGAGTCGCTGGTGACCGGCCGGGACCCGAAGGCGGCCGTGGCCGACCTGGTCGCCGCCGGTGCCCACCCGGCGCTGCGCAACAACGGACGGGGCTGACCCGCAGATGAACGCCCGCCTCGCTCCCGGCTGCCGGCCGCGCGGTTGCCGCGCGCCCGCGCGCCGGGTGCTGGGGCGGCGGGTCCGGTACGTGATCGGTTGTGAGCCGGGGCAGGTCCCCGGTCGGCGATGGCGACGCACGCACGGCTGACGTTCCGTCAGCACGCATGCCATGCACGCCACTTCACCGATTCACGAGGACGTAACTGCCATGTCCGAAAAGGACTACCTGCCAGGCACCCAGGTCCCCGACGCCCGGGGGTACTTCGGGGCGTACGGCGGCCGCTTCATCCCGGAGGCGCTGGTCGCCGCCGTCGAGCAGGTCGCCGAGGAGTACGAGAAGGCCAAGGCCGACCCGGCCTTCGCGGCCGAGCTGGACGGGCTGCTGAAGGACTACACCGGCCGCCCGAGCCCGCTCACCGACGTGCACCGGTTCTCCGCCGAGGCCGGCGGGGCGCGGATCCTGCTCAAGCGCGAGGACCTCAACCACACCGGCTCGCACAAGATCAACAACGTGCTGGGCCAGGCCCTGCTCACCCGCCGGATGGGCAAGACCCGGATCATCGCCGAGACCGGCGCCGGCCAGCACGGCGTGGCCACCGCCACCGCCTGCGCGCTGTTCGGCTTCGACTGCACCATCTACATGGGCGAGGTCGACACCCAGCGCCAGGCGCTGAACGTGGCCCGGATGCGGATGCTCGGCGCCGAGGTGGTCGCCGTGAAGTCCGGCAGCCGCACCCTCAAGGACGCCATCAACGAGGCCTTCCGCGACTGGGTGGCCAACGTCGACGACACCCACTACCTGTTCGGCACGGTCGCCGGACCGCACCCCTTCCCGGCCATGGTCCGGGACTTCCACCGGGTGATCGGCGTGGAGGCCCGCGAGCAGGTGCTGGAGCGCACCGGCAGGCTCCCGGACGCCGTGGTCGCCTGCGTCGGCGGCGGCTCCAACGCGATGGGCATCTTCCACGAGTTCATCCCGGACGCGGGCGTCCGGCTGATCGGCTGCGAGGCGGCCGGCGAGGGCGTGGACACCGAGAAGCACGCGGCCACCCTGACCAAGGGCGACCCGGGCGTGCTGCACGGCTCCCGCACCTACGTGCTGCAGGACGAGGACGGCCAGACCATCGAGTCGCACTCGATCTCGGCCGGCCTGGACTACCCGGGCGTCGGCCCGGAGCACGCCTGGCTGAAGGACACCGGCCGGGCCGAGTACCGTCCGGTGACCGACGACGAGGCGATGCAGGCACTGCGCCTGCTGTCCCGCACCGAGGGGATCATCCCGGCCATCGAGAGCGCCCACGCGCTCGCCGGGGCGCTCAAGCTCGGGCGCGAGCTGGGCCCGGAGGCGACCATCCTGGTCTCGCTCTCCGGCCGCGGCGACAAGGACATGCACACCGCCGCCGAGTACTTCGGCCTGTACGACGCCGCGCAGAACGACAGCAACGGGGGCAAGTGACCATGGCTTCGAAGTTGAGCTCCGTGCTGGCCGCCGCCAAGGCGGAGGACCGCGCGGCCCTGATCGGCTACCTCCCGGCCGGCTTCCCGACCGTGGACGGCGGGATCGCCGCCGTGAAGGCGCTGATCGAGGGCGGCTGCGACGTGGTCGAGGTCGGCCTGCCGCACTCCGACCCGGTCCTGGACGGCGCGGTCATCCAGACCGCGGACGACATCGCGCTGCGCGGTGGCGTGAAGATCAAGGACGTGATCCGCACCGTCGCCGAGGTGGCCGACGCCCACCCGGAGGCCGCGGTCCTGGTGATGACGTACTGGAACCCGGTCGAGCGCTACGGCGTGGCCCGCTTCGCGGCCGACCTGGCGGCCGCCGGGGGAGCGGGCTGCATCCTGCCCGACCTGCCGGTGGAGGAGTCCGGCGAGTGGCGCGCGGCCGCGGCCGAGCACGGTCTGGACACCGTGTTCGTGGTCGCGCCGAGCAGCAAGGACGCCCGGCTGGCCGAGGTCACGGCGGCCGGCTCCGGCTTCGTCTACGCCGCCGCGGTGATGGGCGTGACGGGCACCCGGGCCGCCGTCGGCTCGATGGCCGAGGACCTGGTCGCCCGGACCCGGGCCACCACCGACCTGCCGGTCTGCGTCGGCCTCGGGGTCTCCACCGCGACCCAGGCCGCCGAGGTGGCCGGCTTCGCCGACGGCGTGATCGTCGGCTCCGCCTTCGTCCAGCGCATCCTGGACGCGGACGGCGAGCCGGCCGCGCTGGACGCGGTCCGCTCGCTCGCCGCCGAGCTGGCCGAGGGCGTCCGCAAGCGCTGACCCCACCCGCCGCCCGACCGAGGCCCGTGCGAACCCCCTGGGTACGCACGGGCCTTCGTCACCCCGGGGAGTGGCTACGCCTTCGGGGGCGCGGGGAACTGCGCGCAGGGGAACGGCAGCACGTGCAACTGGCTCGCGTGCCCCGATCAAACACTGGTCCGCCTTCCGATTCGCGCAGTTCCTCGCGCCCCTGCGGGGCGCTCCGCCATTGCCGCGTCAGGGACGACACTCCGGCGGGCTGCCCCGTCCGGGTGAAGTACCCGGCTCCGACGCATCGGGGGGGATTGACCGGCGTTGAGTGGAGGGACGAGTTCGTGTGCGGTACGGACCGTTCCCGACCGAAGGAGTCCGCCCAGTGCCCTGTTTCCACCGTGCCGTCCTGCTCCGGGCGGCGGTCGCCGCCCTGGTGCTCGGCGTCGCGATGGGGGCGGAGGCGACCGTCGGCCCGGCGATGGCCCGGCGCGGGGTGGAGCGGGCCGAGCACGAGGCGTACCGCTGCGGGCAGTTGGCCAGTGCGGACTCGGCGGCCCGGGCCGGGCGCTCGCAGCCGGAGGGCCGGCCTCCGCTGGGGTCGGCGGCCGAGCGGCTGCGCTGCCGCCAGCTGCGCTGACCCACCGTCAGTGAGATCGGACATACGCACTATTCCATCACTCATTCGGCTTAAGGTGCGAATGTGGAGTAACCGCCATTCATCCCCTACGGTTCATCAGGAAGCGTGAGCGGCAGCCACGTCACGACGCACCGATGGGGGAGGACACCCGATGGCCAGTGAGCAGACCGCCGAGCGTCCGGGCGGCGGGTCCGCCCTGCGCAGGGCGGTGGACGGCCCGCCCGGTGAGTGGTTCGGGCTGGTGGTCCGGCTCGGCCTGGCGGTGGTCTGGGCCTGGGCCGGGCTGGCGAAGATCGCCGATCCGGCGGAGGCCGCCCAGGCGGTGCGGGCGTACGAGATCCTGCCCGAGTCCCTGGTCAAGCCGGTCGGCTACGGGCTGCCGTTCCTCGAAGTGACGCTCGCCCTGCTGCTGTTGATCGGTCTGGGCACCCGGATCGTCGCGGCGGTCTCGGCCCTGCTGCTGCTCGCCTTCATCGCCGGGATCGCCTCCGCGTGGGCCCGGGGCATCTCGATCGACTGCGGCTGCTTCGGCGGCGGCGGGGCGGTCGACTCCTCGAAGACCGAGTACGCGCAGGAGATCGCGCGCGACACCGGCTTCCTGCTGCTGGCCGCCTGGCTGGTCTGGCGGCCGAGGACCAAGCTCTCGGCCGACGCCTGGCTCAACGCCTGAACGGCCCGCGCCCGCCCCGGACCTGACGGACTCCCGACGACTTTCCCCGCCCACCCGGCCCCCACCTTGGACGTACCGAGACATGAGCGAGAAGAACCGAGAAGGCAAGCGCACCGCCCGCGAGCGGATGCTGGAGGAGCGGGCCGCGGAGGAGGCCCGGGACAAGCGCAAGAAGAAGCTGGTCATCGGCGGCGCGGTGCTGGCCGTGATCGCGGTCGGCGTGGTGATCGGCGTGGTGGTGCAGAACCAGCGCGACAAGCCGGACACCCCCGTCGCCCACCCGGCCGGGACGATCGGCGAGAAGAACCTGATCATCCCGGACGGCCCGTCCAACGCCCCCTCGACGCTCACCGTCTACGAGGACCCGCGGTGCCCCGCCTGCGGCATCTTCGAGCGTGAATTCGCCTCCACGGTCGACCAGTTGGAGGACGCCGGGAAGCTCCAGGGGAACTACCACATCGTCTCCTTCATCGACCGCTCGCTCGGCGGCAAGGGCTCCAAGTACGGGGCCAACGCGCTCGGCTGCGCGCAGGACGCGGGCAAGTTCCGCGCCTACCACGACGTGCTCTACAAGAACCAGCCCGAGGAGACCGCCGACACCTTCGGCACCAAGTCGACCCTGATCGACCTGGCCAAGCAGGTGCCGGGCCTGGACTCGCCGACCTTCGAGAGCTGCGTCAACGACAACAAGTACGCGGACTGGGTCTCGGCGGTGCAGCAGGACTTCGACAAGTCCAGCTACAAGTCGACCCCGACGGTGCTGCTCAACGGCCAGCCGGTCTACCCGAAGAACGCGGCCGGCGAGCAGATCTCCCCGGAGAACCTGGTGAAGTGGGTGGACGAGGCCAACGCCGGCAAGCAGCTCGGCACGGTGGCCTCCGCGCCCGCCTCGCCGGCCCAGTAGCGAACGTTCGGAAGCTGTGACCCCGCGCGGTGCAGGAGTGCCGGGCGGGGTCGGGTAGCGTCGACCCTGCCATGGATCTCGCATACATTCCGAGCCCGTCGCGGGGCGTCCTCTACCTGGGGCCGGTCCCGCTGCGCGCCTACGCGTTCTGCATCATCATCGGTGTCGTCGTGGCCGTCTGGCTCGGCAGCAAGCGCTGGGTCGCCAGGGGCGGCGCCAAGCACACCGTCGGGGACATCGCCGTCTGGGCGGTGCCGTTCGGCCTGGTGGGCGGCCGCCTCTACCACGTGATCACCGACAACCAGCTGTACTTCGGGGAGGACCGGAACCCGGTCGACGCCCTGAAGATCTGGGAGGGCGGCCTCGGCATCTGGGGCGCGATCGCCTTCGGTGCCGTCGGCGCCTGGATCGGCGCCCGCCGCCGGGGCGTGCCGCTGCCCGCCTACGCCGACGCGATCGCCCCGGGCATCGCGCTGGCCCAGGCCTGCGGTCGCTGGGGCAACTGGTTCAACCAGGAGCTGTACGGCCGGGCCACCGACCTGCCGTGGGGTCTGGAGATCCACAAGGTCGAGGCGGACGGCACCGTGGTGGACGGGGTCTTCCACCCGACCTTCCTCTACGAGTCGCTCTGGTGCGTCGGCGTCGCGCTGCTGGTGATCTGGGCGGACAAGCGCTTCACCCTCGGCCACGGCCGGGCCTTCGCGATCTACGTCGCCGCCTACAGCGTCGGCCGCTTCTGGATCGAGGGGATGCGGATCGACGAGGCGCACCACTTCCTGGGCCTGCGCCTGAACGAGTGGACCGCGATCCTCACCTTCGTCGCCGCGATCGTCTACCTGGTGGTGGTCGGTCGGCTGCGCCCCGGCCGGGAGGCTCCGGACAGCATCGACCCGGCCTCGAACGTGGGCGAACTGACGGTGTCCGCACCGGAGTCCGCCACCGGCGACCAGGCCTCCGCCGAGACGCCGGCCGAGGCCCCCGCCGAATCGGACCGACCGGAGCCCGGTACCAAGGCCTGACCTGCGACTCCCCAACTCCTCGGCCGCCCGCACCGCTTGGTGCAGGGCGGCCGAAGTCGTGTTCGGGAAGCCTTACTTTGCTGGAAAGCCCCGATACATCGGACTACCTTTCAAATCGTCACGAGAAGACCGCAACCACCTTCCTGAGGGGGGCTATTCGCCATGGCCGCGACCATTGCCGAGCCGATCGCCGAGGAGAACCCGATGCCGCGCATCCCGGCCGAGGGGCACCACCGGGACGTCAACGGCGGCTGGCTGCGTCCGGCGGTCTTCGGCGCCATGGACGGCCTGGTGTCCAACTTCGCGCTGATGACCGGTGTGGTCGGCGGCGCCGCCTCGCCGGGCACGGTGATCATCACCGGGCTGGCCGGCCTGGCCGCCGGGGCCTGCTCGATGGCGGCGGGGGAGTACACCTCGGTGGCCTCCCAGCGCGAGCTGGTCGAGGCCGAGATCGAGGCCGAGCGGCTGGAGCTGCGCCGCAACCCGCAGGGCGAGCTGGCCGAGCTGGCCGAGCTCTACGTCTCGCGCGGGGTGGAGCCCGAGCTGGCCAAGGAGGTGGCCCGGCAGCTCTCCGCCGACCCGGAGCAGGCGCTGGAGGTGCACGCCCGCGAGGAGCTCGGGGTGGACCCGACCGACCTGCCCTCCCCGATGGTGGCGGCGGTCTCCTCCTTCCTCTGCTTCGCGGCCGGCGCGCTGCTCCCGCTGCTGCCCTACCTGCTGGGCGCCACCTCGCTGGCCCCGGCCCTGGTGCTCTCGCTGATCGGTCTGTTCCTGTGCGGCGCGGTGGTGGCCCGGGTGACGGCCCGCAGCTGGTGGTTCAGCGGCCTGCGCCAGCTGGTGCTGGGCGGTGCCGCGGCGGCCGTGACCTTCGGGCTGGGCGCGCTGATCGGCGGCCAGATCGGCTGACCGGGCGAGCATGGTTATGACATTGCACACATGGTTCCACGGGCCGACCTGCGCAGATCCCGGCCGAGCCGTGGTCCGGCCGCAGAATCTCATGCCGCGCTCGCCGATCGGCGCAGGATTCGCAGGGCACCCGTTCTCGACATGTGGACAGGGAATTACGCCCCTGTTTCGTCCTCGGGGGCAGGGGGCACACTGGTGGGGGCACGCGGCCGAGAGCACGCCTCCGACCCGTCCCCGATACGTCAGGTTGAGCGCCCTGACCAGGGCGGACTGTCCGCACTGTGGACGAGAAATCCCACTGTCCGGTCAGTCCGACATCATGTAACCTGCACGAAATCGCATGAGGGCCAACGTCGTCCCTACTGCACCAAGCACTTGCCAGAGACGACGACGGGAGAGCCGATGCTGTCTGCATCCATGCACTCCGCCAACGAGCCCGGTCAGGCCGCCGCGCGGCCTTACGCGCTCGTTCCGGATGCGCGACCCACTGCTCAGGGCCTGTACGACCCGCGTAACGAGCACGACGCCTGCGGCGTCGGTTTCGTCGCCACGCTGACCGGCATCGCCGACCACACGATCGTCGACCAGGCGCTGACCGTCCTGCGCAACCTGGAGCACCGCGGCGCCACCGGCGCCGAGCCGGACTCCGGTGACGGCGCGGGCATCCTGACCCAGGTGCCGGACGCGTTCCTGCGCTCCAAGGTCTCCTTCGAGCTCCCCGAGGCCGGCTCCTACGCCGTCGGCATCGCCTTCCTGCCGGACGAGGACGCCGCCGACGCGGCCGCCGTCGAGCAGATCGAGGCCATCGCCGCCGAGGAGGACCTGACCGTCCTCGGCTGGCGCGAGGTGCCGGTCACCCCCGACCTGCTCGGCGCCACCGCCCGTTCGGTGATGCCGCGCTTCCGCCAGCTCTTCGTCACCGGCGAGGGCAAGAGCGGGATCGCGCTGGACCGGGTCGCCTTCGTCGTCCGCAAGCGCGCCGAGCGCGAGGCCGGGGTGTACTTCCCCTCGCTCTCCGCCCGGACCATCGTCTACAAGGGCATGCTGACCACCGGTCAGCTGGAGCCCTTCTTCCCCGACCTGTCGGACCGGCTGTTCGCCTCCGCCATCGGCCTGGTGCACTCGCGGTTCTCCACGAACACCTTCCCGAGCTGGCCGCTGGCCCACCCGTACCGCTTCGTCGCCCACAACGGTGAGATCAACACCGTCAAGGGCAACCGGAACTGGATGACGGCCCGCGAGTCCCAGCTGGCCACCGACCTGATCCCCGGTGACCTCAACCGGATCTTCCCGATCTGCACCCCGGACCACTCCGACTCGGCCTCCTTCGACGAGGTCCTGGAGCTGCTCCACCTGGGCGGCCGCTCGCTGCCGCACTCGGTGCTGATGATGATCCCGGAGGCGTGGGAGAACCACGCCACCATGGAGCCGGCCCGCCGCGCCTTCTACCAGTACCACTCCAACCTGATGGAGCCCTGGGACGGCCCGGCCTGCGTGACCTTCACCGACGGCACCCAGATCGGCGCGGTCCTGGACCGCAACGGCCTGCGCCCGGCCCGGTACTGGGTCACCGAGGACGGCCTCGTGGTGCTCTCCTCCGAGGTCGGCGTGCTCGACATCGACCAGGAGAAGGTGACCCGCAAGGGCCGCCTGCAGCCGGGCAAGATGTTCCTCATCGACACCGCCGAGGGGCGGATCGTCGAGGACGAGGAGATCAAGTCCGCGCTGGCCGACGAGCACCCGTACCAGGAGTGGGTGGCCGCCGGGCAGATCGAGCTCAAGGCGCTGCCCGAGCGCGAGCACATCCACCACACCCACGCCTCGGTGACGCGCCGTCAGCAGACCTTCGGCTACACCGAGGAGGAGCTGCGGGTCATCCTGGCCCCGATGGCCAAGACCGGTGGCGAGGCGCTCGGCTCGATGGGCACCGACAGCCCGATCGCGGCGCTGTCCGAGAAGCCCCGGCTGCTCTTCGACTACTTCGTGCAGCTCTTCGCGCAGGTCACCAACCCTCCGCTGGACGCCATCCGCGAGGAGCTCGTCACCTCGCTGCTGTCCAACCTCGGGCCGGAGGGCAACCTGCTCTCCACCACCTCCGCGCACTGCCGCTCGATCGGCATCACCTTCCCGGTGATCGACAACGACGAGCTGGCCAAGCTGACCCACGTCAACCAGGACGGCGACCAGCCGGGCCTCAAGGCCGTCACGCTGTCGGGCCTCTACAAGGTCGCCGGCGGCGGCGAGGCGCTGGCCGCCCGGCTCGCGGCCATCGCGGCCGAGGCCGACGCGGCGATCGCCGACGGCGCCCGGATCATCCTGCTGTCGGACCGTCACTCCGACGCCGAGCACGCGCCGATCCCCTCGCTGCTGCTCACCTCCGCGGTGCACCACCACCTGATCCGCACCAAGCAGCGCACCCAGGTGTCGCTGCTGGTCGAGGCCGGTGACGTCCGCGAGGTGCACCACGTCGCGCTGCTGATCGGCTACGGCGCCGGCGCGGTCAACCCGTACCTGGCCATGGAATCGGTCGAGGACCTGGTCGAGCAGGGCGTCTTCATCCAGGGCATCGAGCCCGAGAAGGCGATCAAGAACCTGATCAAGGCGCTCGGCAAGGGCGTCCTGAAGGTGATGTCCAAGATGGGCATCTCCACCGTCGCCTCCTACCGCGGCGCCCAGGTCTTCGAGGCCATCGGCCTCGACCAGGCCACCGTGGACGCCTACTTCGCGGGCACCACCACCAAGCTCGGCGGCATCGGCCTGGCCGAGGTCGCCAAGGAGGTGGCCGCGCGCCACGCCAAGGCGTACCCGGCCTCCGGCATCTCCGCCGCGCACCGCGCGCTGGAGATCGGCGGCGAGTACCAGTGGCGCCGCGAGGGCGAGCCGCACCTGTTCGACCCGGACACCGTCTTCCGGCTGCAGCACTCGACCCGCTCGCGCCGCTACGACATCTTCAAGCAGTACACCGAGCGGGTGAACTCCCAGTCCGAGCGCCTGATGACGCTGCGCGGCCTGTTCAAGTTCGACGCCAAGGGCCGTGCGCCGATCTCCGTCGACGAGGTCGAGCCGGTCTCCGAGATCGTCAAGCGCTTCTCCACCGGCGCCATGTCGTACGGCTCCATCTCGATGGAGGCGCACGAGACGCTGGCCATCGCGATGAACCGCCTCGGCGGCAAGTCCAACACCGGTGAGGGCGGCGAGGACCCGGAGCGCCTGTACGACCCGGAGCGCCGCTCGGCGATCAAGCAGGTCGCCTCCGGCCGCTTCGGCGTCACCTCCGAGTACCTGGTGAACGCGGACGACATCCAGATCAAGATGGCCCAGGGCGCCAAGCCCGGTGAGGGCGGCCAGCTGCCCGGCCACAAGGTCTACCCGTGGGTGGCCCGGACCCGGCACTCCACCCCGGGCGTCGGTCTGATCTCGCCGCCGCCGCACCACGACATCTACTCCATCGAGGACCTGGCTCAGCTGATCCACGACCTCAAGAACGCCAACCCGGACGCCCGCATCCACGTGAAGCTGGTCTCCGAGGTCGGCGTCGGCACCGTCGCGGCGGGCGTCTCCAAGGCGCACGCGGACGTGGTGCTGGTCTCCGGCCACGACGGCGGCACCGGCGCCTCGCCGCTCACCTCGCTCAAGCACGCGGGCGGTCCCTGGGAGCTCGGCCTGGCCGAGACCCAGCAGACCCTGCTGCTGAACGGGCTGCGCGACCGGATCGTGGTCCAGACGGACGGTCAGCTCAAGACCGGCCGCGACGTGGTCATCGCCGCCCTGCTGGGCGCCGAGGAGTTCGGCTTCGCCACCGCCCCGCTGGTGGTCTCCGGCTGCATCATGATGCGGGTGTGCCACCTGGACACCTGCCCGGTCGGCGTCGCCACCCAGAACCCGGTGCTGCGCGAGCGCTTCTCCGGCAAGCCCGAGTTCGTGGTGAACTTCTTCGAGTTCATCGCGGAGGAGGTCCGGGAGATCCTGGCCGAGCTGGGCTTCCGCACCATCGAGGAGGCGGTCGGCCACGCCGAGCACATCGACGCCGCCGACGCGATCACCCACTGGAAGGCGGCCGGTCTCGACCTGGCCCCGCTGTTCCACGTGCCCGAGCTGCCCGAGGGCGCGGCCCTGCACTGCACCACCACGCAGGACCACGCGCTGGACAAGGCCCTGGACAACCAGCTGATCGCGCTCGCCGAGGACGCGCTGGAGCGCGGCGACTCGGTCCGCATCCAGCTCCCGGTCCGCAACGTCAACCGGACGGTCGGCACCATGCTCGGCCACCAGGTGACGAAGCGTTACCGGGGCGAGGGCCTGCCCGAGGGCACCATCGACGTGACCCTCACCGGTTCGGCCGGCCAGTCCTTCGGCGCCTTCGTGCCCAAGGGCGTGACGCTCCGTCTGGAGGGCGACGCCAACGACTACGTGGGCAAGGGCCTCTCCGGCGGCGTGGTCATCGTCCGCCCGGCCCGGGACGCGGCCGCCATCGGCGCCGACGCCCAGAACCACGTGATCGCGGGCAACACCATCGGCTACGGCGCCACCTCGGGCCGGATCCACCTGCGCGGCAAGGCCGGCGAGCGCTTCGCCGTCCGCAACTCCGGTGCCACCCTGGTGGTCGAGGGCGTGGGCGACCACGGCCTGGAGTACATGACCGGCGGGCGGGTCGTCATCCTGGGCGAGACCGGCCGCAACCTGGCGGCGGGCATGTCCGGTGGCATCGCCTACGTGCTGGACCTGCGCCCGGCCAACGTGAACGACGGCATGGTGGGCATCGAGGCCCCCTCGGCCGACGACCGCGAGTGGCTGCGCGAGACCGTCCAGCAGCACTACGAGGAGACCGGCTCCACCGTCGCCGCCGAGCTCCTGGCTGACTGGGGCAGCGGGGTCTCCCGCTTCTCCAAGATCATGCCGACCGACTACAAGGCTGTGCTCGCCGCCAAGGACGCCGCTGAGCGCGATGGCCTCTCCGAGGCCGAGACCACTCGCAAGATGATGGAGGCGGCACATGGCTGACCCCAAGGGCTTCCTGACCACGCCCAAGCAGCTGGCCGAGCGCCGTCCCGTGGACGTCCGTCTGCGGGACTGGAACGAGGTCTACGTCGAGCGCAGCCTCCTGCCGATCATCACCAAGCAGGCCGGCCGCTGCATGGACTGCGGCATCCCGTTCTGCCACAACGGCTGCCCGCTCGGGAACCTCATCCCCGAGTGGAACGACCTGGCCTTCCGGGACGACTGGAAGGGCGCCATCGAGCGCCTGCACGCGACCAACAACTTCCCGGAGTTCACCGGGCGGCTGTGCCCCGCGCCGTGCGAGTCGGCCTGTGTCCTGGGCATCAACCAGGACGCGGTGACCATCAAGAACGTCGAGGTCACCATCATCGACAAGGCCTGGGACAACGGCGGGGTCACCCCGCAGGTCCCCGAGCGCCTGTCGGGCAAGACCGTGGCCGTGGTCGGCTCCGGCCCGGCCGGTCTGGCCGTGGCCCAGCAGCTCACCCGGGCCGGCCACACCGTGGTGGTGTACGAGCGCGCGGACCGGATCGGCGGCCTGCTGCGGTACGGCATCCCCGAGTTCAAGATGGAGAAGCGCCACATCAACCGCCGCATCGAGCAGATGCGCGCGGAGGGCACCCGCTTCCGCACCGGCGTCAGCGTCGGCGAGGACATCACCGGCCAGCAGCTGCGCGAGCGCTTCGACGCCGTGGTGGTCGCCGCCGGTGCCACCACCGCCCGCGACCTCCCCGTCCCCGGGCGGGAGTTGAAGGGCATCCACCAGGCGATGGAGTACCTGCCGCTGGCCAACAAGGTGCAGGAGGGCGACTTCGTCGAGCCTCCCATCTCGGCCAAGGGCAAGCACGTCATCGTGATCGGCGGCGGTGACACCGGCGCCGACTGCCTGGGCACCGCGCTGCGCCAGGGGGCCGCCTCGGTCACCCAGCTGGAGATCATGCCGCGCCCCAGCGACGACCGGCCGGCCGGCCAGCCCTGGCCGACCATGCCGATGACCTACAAGGTCACCTCCGCGCACGAGGAGGGCGGTGAGCGGGTCTACGCCGTGAACACCACCCACTTCACCGGCGACGAGGACGGGAACGTGGCCGAACTCCACCTGGTGGAGGTCGAGTTCAAGGACGGCCGGTTCGAGCCGGTGCCGGGCACCGAGCGGGCCATCCCGGCCCAGCTGGTCACCCTGGCGATGGGCTTCACGGGTACGGACGTGAAGAACGGCCTGGTCGAGCAGCTCGGTGTCGAGCTGGACGCCCGGGGCAACGTGAACCGGGACGCCAAGTTCGCCACCAACGTGGACGGCGTGTACGTCTGCGGCGACGCCGGCCGCGGCCAGTCGCTGATCGTCTGGGCCATCGCGGAGGGCCGTTCGGCCGCCGCCGCGGTGGACAAGTACCTCGGCGGCAAGACCCCGCTGCCCGCCCCGATCCGCCCGACCGACCGCCCGCTGGTGGTCTGACCACTTCCGGTGGTCACCTTCAAATCCCTCACCAGAAACCGCCGGACGCCTTTGGTTCGGCTGCTTTAACCGCCTGCCCGTCAGAGCCGCCGGGCTCATGCGGTCCCTACGGCGCCTGCTCCCTCCCCGACCAAGTGGGGAGCAGGCGCCGTTTCTTGTGTTTCCGTCAGGTTAATGACAGGTAGAAGCTGTACGTTCGCTGGATGCGCACGGGAACCTGACGATGACCTCCGTACCCTTTCCGGGTTCGCCCCCGATGTGACGTACGGAGTCCTGCTGGTCCGTCAGATTCTGGCTGGTCAAGTTAGTTGACGGTTGAATGTCAGGTTCCTTTCGGATGTGATGGGCCGCAGTGGTGAGCGAGCCGGGTTCGAATTCGACGGCCCACGCTGCCACTTCCTTTCGGTGCCCCACGCCCGAGTCCTGTCACCGCATCCGGACCAGCCCGGCCCAATTGGGCGGTCCAGCGTATCCGAAACACGTCAAAGCGGCACCGGTCCATTTCTGGCCGTTGCCGGAAGGAAGGACCAACTGTGGCTCAAGTGACGGCAGTTGAGGCTCAAGACTGGCTGATCGAGAAGATCGCCCACCGGCTCGGATCCACGCCGGACCAGGTCTCGCCGGAGCAGTACTTCGACGAGCTGGACCTGGACTCCACCGAGGCGCTGATCCTGGCCGGGGAGATGGAGAGCTGGCTCGGCTTCGAGCTCGGCACCACCACCCTCTGGTACCACCCGACCATCAAGGACCTGGCGGCCCACATCGCGGAGGAGTGCAGCCGGCGTGCAGCCGCGTAGAAGCGGGCCCGCCCTGGTCCTGCCGCTGCGCCCGGCCGGACCGGGCGGCCGCACCGTCCACCTGGTGCACCCCGGGGCGCTGGCCGCCCAGGTGCACCACACCCTGGCCGAGGCCCTGCCGGACGGGACCGGGCTGACCGTGCTGGACCTCTCCGCCCTGCCCGAGTACGGCGAGGCCGCCCTCACCGGCGGCCGGGCCGAGACCACCGTCGGGGCGCTCGCCGAGCGGCTGACCGCCGAACTGGGGGACGGCCAAGTCACCTTGCTGGGTTGGTCGTTCGGCGGAGTGGTGGCCCAGGCCATGGTGGAGCTGCTGCCCGCCGAGCGGCGCCCGGAGCAGTTGGTGCTGCTGGACAGCATCGCGCCCACGGAGGAGTACCAGCAGCCCGACGAGGCACTCGAACCGCCGCTCCTGCTGGGCTGGTTCGCCATGTACCTGGGGGCCAAGCGCGGCCGCCCGGTGCCGATCGACCCGGGGGCGCTGGCCGGCCTCGGGACGGACCAGGGCCTGCCCCTCGTCCTGGACGCCGCCACCGCGAGCGGCGCCCTGCTGCCGGACACCCCTCTGCCCGGCCTGCGCAAGCTCTACGACACCTACGTGGACGGCCTGTTGCGCAACAACCGGCTCACCGCCCCGCACCGGCCGGAGCCGTCGAGCGTCCCGCTGGTCCTGGTCAAGGCCGAACAGAGCCTGATCCCGGAGGACCCGACGCTCGGCTGGCAGCCGCTCGCCCCGCGCGGGCTCGGCCTGGCGGTGGTCCCCGGGGACCACTACACGATGCTCACCCGACCGGACGCCGCCCGGGCCGTCGCCCGCCTGCTCGACCTCTGAGCGCCGGGCCGCTCCGGCCCACCCGAGGCCCCGCTCCGCGTACCAGACCGCGCAACCGCCCCGCCCCAGCCCTTCGCCGGGCCCGGGCCGGGCGGCAGACCCGGCCATCCGAGACCAAGAGAGCCCCGCCGTGAACCCTTCGCAGCCAGCGCACTCCCCGAAGCACACTCCCCTCGAAGCCGGCAGACCGAGCGACCGCGAGCTCGACCGCCGCCTCGCCAACGACCCGATCGCCATCGTCGGCATGTCCGCCCTGTACCCCAAGTCCCGTGACCTGCGGGAGTTCTGGTCCAACGTGGTGGCGGCGGCCGACTGCATCGAGGAGGTCCCGGCCGACCACTGGGACCTGGACGAGCACTACGACCCGGACCCGAACGCGCCGGACAAGACCTACTCCCGGCACGGCGGCTTCATCCCCACCGTGGAGTTCAACCCGCTGGAGTTCGGCCTGCCGCCGAACACCCTGGAGGTCACCGACGTCCTCCAGCTGCTCAGCCTGATGGTCGCCCGCGACCTGCTGAAGCACGCCGGGGCCGACCAGGGCTGGTACGACCCGTCCCGCACCGGCGTGGTGCTCGGCGTCACCGGCGCCAACCAGCTCACCCAGCCGCTCTCGGCCCGCCTGCAGACCCCGGTCATCAAGGAGGTGGCCCGCAGCGTCGGCCTCTCCGAGCAGGACGCCGAGGAGATCGCGGAGAAGTTCAAGCTGGCCTTCGCGCCCTGGGAGGAGAACTCCTTCCCCGGCATGCTGGGCAACGTGGTGGCCGGCCGGGTGGCCAACCGCCTCGACCTCGGCGGCATCAACATGACCATCGACGCCGCCTGCGCGTCCTCGCTCGGTGCGGTGAAGTCCGCGATCAGCGAGCTGATCGAGGGCCGCTCCGACACCATGCTGGTCGGCGGCTGCGACGCCGAGAACACCATCTTCATGTACCTCTGCTTCGCCAAGACCCCGGCCTTCTCCAAGGCCGGCCGCATCCGGCCCTTCGACAAGGAGGCCGACGGCACCCTGATCGGCGAGGGCATCGGCATGCTGGCGCTGCGCCGCCTCGCCGACGCCGAGCGCGACGGCAACACCATCTACGCCGTGATCAAGGGCATCGGCGCCTCCAGCGACGGCCGCTTCAAGTCCATCTACGCGCCGCGCAAGGAGGGCCAGATGACGGCCCTGCGGCGGGCCTACCAGGACGCGGACTGCACGCCCGAGAGCATCGAGCTGTTCGAGGCGCACGGCACCGGCACCGCGGTCGGCGACGCCACCGAGCTCTCCGCGCTGGCGGCCGTGGTCGCCGAGTCCACCGAGGCCCGGCAGTTCGCCGCCGTCGGCAGCGTCAAGTCCCAGATCGGGCACACCAAGGCGGCCGCCGGCGCGGCCGGTCTGATCAAGCTCTCGATGGCCCTGCACCACAAGCTGCTGCCGCCCACCATCAACGTGGACGAGCCCAACCCGGCCATCGACTTCGAGAACAGCCCGTTCTACGTCAACACCGAGACCCGCCCGTGGATCCGCGACCCGGAGCGGGAGCGCCGCCGGGCGGCGATCTCCTCCTTCGGCTTCGGCGGCACCAACTTCCACGTGGTGCTGGAGGAGTACGGCGACGGCGAGGACCTCAAGGTGCTCTTCCCGGTCGCCCGGGTGCACCACTGGCACGCCGCCACGGCCGGCGAGCTGGCCGGGGCGCTGAACGGGCCGGAGTCGGTGGAGGCTGCTCCGGCCGGGCACGCCCGGATCGCGCTGGTCGCCCGGACGGCGGAGGAGCTGGCCGAGCTGCGCGCGCTGGCCGCAGCGGAGCTGGCCGCCAAGCCGGGCGTGACCGAGTGGGCGCACCCCAAGGGCGTCTACTTCCGTTCCACGGCAGGGGAGTTCGGCAAGGTCGGCGCGCTCTTCGCGGGCCAGGGAAGCCAGTACGTCAACCCGGGCCACCGGGCCGTGCTCGCCGTCCCGCCGCTGCGGGCCGCCTTCGACGCCGCCAACCGCCGCTTCTCCGGCGCCGAGCCGCTCTCCCGGGTGGCCTTCCCGCCGCCGGCCTTCGACCCGGCCTCGCGCGGCGGTCAGGAGGAGGCGCTGCGCCGCACCGAGTACGCGCAGCCCGCGATCGGCGCGCTGGCGGCCGGCCAGTTCCGCTACCTGAGCGACCTCGGCTTCGCCGCCGAGGGCCACCTCGGCCACAGCTTCGGCGAGTTGACCGCCCTCTGGGCGGCCGGGGCGCTGGACGACGAGGCCTTCTTCGGCCTGGCCCGGGCCCGGGGCGCGGCGATGGCGCCGCCCGCCGAGGCCGGGTTCGACCCCGGTGCGATGGCCGCGCTCAGCGCGGACGACCAGCAGGTCGCCGAGCTGCTGGCCGCCCGCGACGGCGTGGTGGTCTGCAACCGCAACGCGGCCGACCAGATCGTGGTCGGCGGCGGCACCGCCGAGATCGAGGCCCTGGTGGCGGCGGCGAAGGCCGCCGGTGTGCGGGCCAGCCGGCTGCCGGTCTCGGCCGCCTTCCACACCCCGTACGTGGCGCACGCGGTGGAGGCCTTCCGCGCGAGCGTCGAGCAGGTCGAGGTGCGCGAGCCGCGCGGCCCGGTGTACGCCAACACCCCGGGTGCGGTCTACGGCGCGGACGTCGCGGCCAACCGGGCCGTGCTGGCCGAGCAGTTGGTCAACCCCGTGCACTTCGCCGACCGGGTCGAGGAGATGTACGCGGCCGGGTTCCGCACCTTCGTGGAGTTCGGCCCGAAGGGCGTGCTCACCCAGCTGGTCCGCCGCATCCTCGGCGAACGCCCGCACCAGGCCGTCCAGTTGGACCCGGGCCCGGGCGGCGACGCCGACGTCGCGCTGAAGCGCGCGGTGGCGCAGCTGCTGGTGCTCGGCCTGCCGCTCACCGCGGCCGACCCGTACGTGGCGGCCGAGACGGCGGAGGAGGCCGGGAAGAAGGGCATGGCGGTGCCGCTGAACGGCATCAACCACGTGTCCGAGCAGCGCAAGGCCGCCTACAAGGAGGCGTTGGAGAACGGCTACCGGGTCTCCACGGCTCCGTCGGCCCCGGCCCCGGCCGCCGCCGCGGTGCCGGCGTCGGCCCCGAAGCCGGCCCCGGCCCCGGCTCCGGTCGCGGCTCCGGCTCCGGTGGTGGCAGCGCCCGTCGCCGTGACGCCCGCTCCGGCACCCGTCGTCGCCCCGGCTCCCGTCGCCGTGCGGCCCGCCGTCCCGGTGGTGCCGGTGGCTGCGCAACCCGCCTCGCCGGTCATACCCCCGGCCGTCCCCGTACCTGCCCAGGAGGCAGCACCCGTGGAGCACGAAAGCCGGTCCGACCGGCTGTCCGAGCTGATCAGTGATCATCTCGCCCTGCACGACGACTACATGAACGGCCAGATGCAGAGCGCCGAGCGGCTCGCCGGTCTGCTGGAGAACGCGGTCGGTCAGGGCCGGCTGGCCGAGGTGCTCGGCGGCGTGACCGCCGTCAAGGAGCACGGCCTCGCCATCGGCCGCACCCACCTGCGGGCCAACGAGATCCTCCGCGACCTCGCCGCCCTGGAGCTCGGCGGCACCCCGGCACCCACCCCTGTGGTGCCGGCCGCCTTCGCCGCTCCGGTCGCCCCGGTGGCCCCGACGGTCGCCGTGCCGGCCCCGGCCCCGGTCGCCCAGGTGGCTCCGGCTCCGGCGCCGGCCCCGGTACGGGAGATCGCCCCCGCCCCGGTCGCTCCGGTGGCCGCACTGCCGCCCGCTCCGGTGGTCGCCCCGGCGCCCGTGGTGGCGGCCCCGGCCCCCGTGCAGGCCCCGGCCCCCGTGCAGGCCGCCGCACCGACGGTCGACGTCGCGTCGGCCCTGCTGGCGGTGGTGTCGGCGAAGACCGGCTACCCGATCGACATGCTCGACCTCGGCATGGACGTGGAGGCGGACCTGGGGATCGACTCGATCAAGCGGGTCGAGATCCTGGGTGTGCTGTCGGAGCAGTTCCCGAGCGACACCCACGTGGGCCCGGAGCAGCTCGGTGAGCTGCGCACCCTGGGCCAGATCGTCGAGTTCATGAGCGCCTCCGCTCCGGTGGCTGCGGCTCCGGTGGCTGCGGCTCCGGTCGCCACCGTTCCGGCCGCCGATGTGGCCGGCGCCCTGCTGGCGGTGGTCTCCGCCAAGACGGGCTACCCGGTGGAGATGCTGGACCTGGGCATGGACGTGGAGGCGGACCTGGGGATCGACTCGATCAAGCGGGTCGAGATCCTGGGTGTGCTCTCCGAGCAGTTCCCGAGCGACACGCACATGGGCCCGGAGCAGCTCGGTGAGCTGCGCACTCTGGGCCAGATCGTGGAGTTCATGAGCGCAGCGGCCCCGGCTGCTCCTGCTCCCGCCGCTCCCGCTCCGGTCGCCGCTGTCCCGAGCGCTGACGTCGCGTCGGCTCTGCTGGCGGTGGTGTCGGCGAAGACGGGCTACCCGGTGGAGATGCTGGACCTGGGCATGGATGTCGAGGCCGACCTCGGCATCGACTCGATCAAGCGGGTCGAGATCCTGGGTGTGCTCTCCGAGCAGTTCCCGAGCGACACGCACATGGGCCCCGAGCAGCTCGGTGAGCTCCGCACGCTCGGTCAGATCGTGGAGTTCATGTCCGGTGCCGTTGCTCCGGCCGCCGCGCCGGCCGCCGCGCCGGTCGCTGCCCCGGCGGCTCCCGCCGCCGACGTGGCGGGTGCGCTCCTCGCGGTGGTGTCGGCGAAGACCGGCTACCCGGTGGAGATGCTGGACCTCGGGATGGATGTCGAGGCCGACCTCGGCATCGACTCGATCAAGCGGGTCGAGATCCTGGGTGTGCTCTCCGAGCAGTTCCCGAGCGACACGCACATGGGCCCGGAGCAGCTGGGTGAGCTGCGCACCCTGGGCCAGATCGTCGAGTTCATGTCCGGTACCGTCGCGCCCCAGCCGGTCGCCGTTCCCGTGGTGGAGGCGCCCGCGCCGGTCGCCGCCGTGCTGCCCGGCCGGCTCGGCCGGACCCACGCCACGCTGACCGAACTGCCGCTCCCGGACCGCCTGGTGGGTGCCTACCCGGCCGGCTCCGGCGCGCTGCTGGTGGACGACGGCGGGGAGCTGACCCCGGTGCTGGCCGAGCGGCTGGCCGCCGAGGGCTGGCAGGTGCAGGTGCTGCGGCTGCCCGGGGTGACCCGGGAGGTCGAAGGGGTCCGCAACCTGGCGCTGAACAGCTGGGGCGTCAACGAGCTGGCGGACCGGATCGAGGAGCTGACCCAGGTCCGACTGGCCGTCAACCTGGCCGTCCGCCGCGACGGCGACTGGGCGGACGGCGTGCGCCGGCTGTCCCACGCGCTGCTCACCGCCAAGCACCTGGTCGAGCCGCTGACCCGGGCCGCCGACGGCGGCCGGGCCTGCTTCGCCACCGTGACCCGGCTCGACGGCGGCTTCGGCCTGGCTGGCGTGGACGAGGCGCTGGCTCCGTCCGGCGGGTACGGCGGTCTGGTGAAGACCCTGGCCGTGGAGGCCCCGGAGCTGTTCTGCCGGGCGGTCGACCTGGCTCCGGCCCTGTCGGACGCGGCCGCCGTCGAGCTGCTGCTGGACGAGCTGCTGGACGCCGCCGCCGAGCCGGTGCAGGTCGGCCACGACGGCACCCGCCGGGTGACCCTCGGTCTGCTGACCACCGATCAGCTCCCCGCCACCACCGAGCCGGTGGCCGCGCCGACCTCCGAGGACCTGATCGTGGTCACCGGCGGAGCCCGTGGCATCACCGCCCGCTGCGTGGTCGACCTGGCCGCGACCCACAAGCCCGGCTTCCTGCTGCTCGGCCGCACCGCGCTGGCCGGAGAGCCTGCCTGGGCCCAGGGCATCACCGGGGACGCCGAGTTGAAGGCCGCCGCCGTCGCGCAGCTGCGCACCGCGGGCGAGAAGCCGACCCCGAAGCGGGTCGAGCAGCTGTACCAGGGCGTGGTGGGCGAGCGGGAGATCCGTCGCACGCTGGCTGAGGTGCAGGCGGCCGGGGGCACGGCGGAGTACCTGGCAGTGGACATCACCGACGCCGCCGCCACCGCCAAGGCGCTGGCCCCGTACGCCGCGAAGGTGACCGGTCTGGTGCACGGCGCGGGCGTGCTGGCGGACCAGCTGATCAGCGCCAAGAAGGCCAGCGAGATCGAGCGGGTCTTCGCGCCCAAGCTGACCGGGCTGCGCTCGGTGCTGGACGCGCTGCCGGCCGACGGCCTCAAGCACGTGGTGTTGTTCACCTCGGTGGCCGGGTTCTTCGGCAACCGCGGCCAGTCCGACTACGCGATGGCCAACGAGGCGCTGAACGCCTGGGCGGCCGGTTGGAAGCGCAAGCACCCGCAGGCCCGGGTGACCGCCCTCAACTGGGGCGCCTGGGACAGCGGGATGGTCTCGCCGCAGATCAAGGCGGTGTTCCGGGAGCGCGGCATCACGCTGATCCCGGAGGAGGTCGGCACGGCCCTGTTCACCGGTCAGTTCGCGCCGGAGCGCGGGCAGGACGTGGTGACGGTGCTGGGCCCGACGACGCCGCTCTCGGTCCGCGAGCAGTCGGTACCGGAGGCGACGGTGCTGGAGCGCCGCCTGGACGTGCTGGCCGGTGACCCGATCGTGGCCGACCACGTGATCGGCGGGGTGCCGGTGCTGCCGGCCGCCGTCGCGCTCGGCTGGGCGGTCGGTGCGGTGGAGCGGCTCAGCGGGGGGACGGTCCGTCAGGTCCGGGACTTCGCCGTGCACAAGGGCGTCACCTTCGACGGCGGTGAGCACGGCAGCTTCCAGCTGGCGGCCTCCCCGGCCGGTGACGGTGCCACCACCGAGGTGGTGATCCGCTCGGTCGCCGCCGACGGTGCGGTCCGTCCGCACTACGCGGCCGGTGTGGTGCTCGGTGCCGACCCGGCGGGCGAGGTGAACCGGCCGAGCATGGCCGGGCTGCCCGCCCTGGGCCGCGGCCGCGACGCGGCCGGCTTCTACGCCGACGGCACGCTCTTCCACGGCGAGGCCCTGCGCGGACTGCGCAAGGTGCTGGCGGAGGACGAGTCCCGGCTGGTGCTGGAGGCGCAGCTGTCCGAACTCCGGCCCGGGAACGGCGCGTTCGGCGCCTCGCTGTACGGCCCCGGCACCGCCGACCTGCTGCTGCAGGCCGCCCTGGTGTGGATGCGGCTCTACCGCTCGACCGCGAGCCTGCCGCTCTCGGTGGCCCGTGCCGAGCTGTTCCAGGCCCTGCCGGACGGTGAGCCCTTCCTGATCGTGGTCGAGCCGGTCTCCGCCAACGGGGTCAGCGCGTCCCTGACGGTCACCGCCTGCGCCCCCGGCGGCCGGGTGCTGGCCCGCTTCGGCGGGATCAGCCTGGTCTCCACCCCGCAGCTGGCCGCCAAGTTCGCCGCCAACTGACGTACCTGGCACCCGGGTCCGGCCGGCCGTCCCCCGTGGGCGGCCGGCCGGGCCCCGGCCCCGTCAGGCTCCGGAAAGGACCACAGCTTCCATGAGCAAGTACGCCATTGTCGGCCTCTCCTGCCTCTTCCCCGGCGCGGCCACGCCCGCCGAGTTCTGGCAGAACCTGAGCGCGGGCGTGGACAGCCGCCGGGAGGGCGGCGCGGAGGTGTTCGGCCCGCGGGCCGACCCCCGCGACGAGGACCCGGCCCACCGCATCTACTGCAGCCGGGGCGGTTTCGTCTCCGGCTTCGACTTCGACCCCACCGGCTACCTGCTGGACGCCGACCGGCTGGCCGGGCTGGACCGGGTCTTCCACTGGACCCTGCACGTGGCCCGCGAGGCGCTGCGCGACAGCGGTGCCGACGGACGCCCGGAGCTGCTGGCCCGGACCGGCCTGATCATGGGCAACTACTCGTTCCCGACGCCTGGTTCGGCCCGGATCAGCCTGCCGCTGGTGGACCGCGCCGTGCTGGCCGGTCTGCGCGAGGCGGGCCTGCCCGGCCTCGACCTGCCCGAGCCGGCCGCCGCCGAGCCCGCCGACGCCCGGGTCAGCGGCGCTCCGGCCCGGGTCGCGGGCGCGGCCCTGGGCCTCGGCGGTCCGCGCTTCGCACTGGACGCCGCCTGCTCCTCCGCGCTCTACGCGCTCAAGCTGGCCTGCGACCAACTCGCGGCCGGCCAGGCGGACCTGGTGCTGGCGGGTGGCGTCTGCGCCCCCGACCCCACCCTGATCCACCTCTCCTTCTCCGATCTGCACGCCTACCCGGAGAACGGCTTCAGCCAGCCCTTCGACTCCTCCTCGGCGGGCATCCTCACCGGCCAGGGCGCCGGGATGGTGGCGGTCAAGCGCCTCGCCGACGCCCAGCGCGACGGGGACCGGATCCACGCCGTGATCGACGGCATCGGGCTCACCAACGACGGCGCCGGCCGTCACCTGCTGCTCCCCAACGCGGCCGGGCAGCACAGCAGTTACCAGCTCGCCTACGCCGAGGCCGGGGTCGAGCCGACCGCGATCGACTACCTGGAGTGCCACGCCACCGGCACCCCGGCCGGTGACTCCACCGAGGCCGAGTCGGTGGCCCGCTGGTTCGGCGGCCACGGCAAGGTGCCGCTGCTGGGCTCGGTGAAGGGCAACATCGGGCACCTGCTGACGGTGGCCGGGCTGAGCAGTCTGCTCAAGGTCATCCTGGCCATGCAGCACGGCGAACTCCCGCCCACCGTCGGGGTGGACACCCCGGTGGACGCCACCGTCGGCGGCGCCCTGGTGCGCGAGCGGACGGCCTGGCCCGCGCACGAGGGCCCGCGCCGGGCGGCGGTCTCCGCCTTCGGCTTCGGCGGCACCAACGCCCACGTGGTGCTGTCGAACTCGGCGGAGGAAGTGGCCGAGGCGCAGCCGGTGGAGGCGCCCGCGCTGGACATCGTCGGCCTCGGGGCACACTTCGGCACCCTGGAGACGGTGGCCGAGTTCGAGCGCGCCCTGCACGAGGGCGCCGACGCGTTCCGTACGCTGCCCGAACTGCGCTGGCGCGGCATGGAGTCCGGCCCGGTGCCGGAGGGCGGCTTCGTCGACCAGGTGGCCATCGACCCGGTGGACTACCGGATCCCTCCGGCCGACCTGCGCAACTACAACCTCCAGCACGCCCTGATGGCCAAGGTGGCCGACGAGGCGCTGGCCGACGCGGGCTTCGCCCGCACCCCGGCCGAGGGCCAGTCGGTGCCGGCCCCGCGCCGGGTCGCGGTGGTGGTCGCGATGGAGATCGAGCCCAGCGCCCACCTGCACCTGGCCCGGCACGGCCTGGCCGGGCGGCTGCGCGAGGCGTATGCGGCGGCCGGTCTGGAGCTGACGGACCAGCAGGTCGAGCAGCTGGCCGCGGCGGCCCGGGACGGCGTGCACCAGCCGATCGTGGCCAACGAGGTGCTCAGCTACATCGGCAACATCATGGCCAGCCGGATCTCCGCCCTGTGGAACCTGACCGGCCCCTCCTTCACCATCTCCTCCGACGGCGCCGGCACCGCCGAGGCGCTGGACATCGCCCGGCTGCTGCTGCTCGACCCGGAGATCGAGGCGGTGCTGGTCGGTGCCGTGGACCTGGCCGGTTCGCCCGAGTCGCTGCTGCTGCGGGGGGACGCCCCGGTGACCGGAGCGGGCCTCAGCTTCGGCGCGGGCAGTCAGGGTTGGCGGATCGGTGAGGGAGCCGGCGCCGTGGTGGTGGCCCGCCCCGGGAGCGACCGCCAGGTGTACGCCCGGCTGGACGCCGCCGTGGTGCGGCACGCCGTCCCGGTGGCCGGGGAGCTTCCCGAGGCCGACCCGGCGCTGTTCGCCGAGGCGGCCCGCGAGGCCCTGGCGCTCGCCGGGGTCGGCCCGGCCGCGGTCGGCTACCTGGAAGCCCACGCCGGCGGCACGCCGGAGCAGGACGCGGCCGAGCTGACCGCGCTGGCCGCCGTCTACCCGGCCGGGGCCTGCGAGCCCGCGCTCGGCAGCGGCAAGGCCCAGCTGGGCGACACCCAGGGCGCGGCCACCATGGCCGGGCTGCTGCGCGCCGTGCTGGCCCTGCACCACGGCTACCTGCCGGGGGTGCCCAACTGGCGCGGCCCGGCCGAGGAGCACGCGGAGACCTTCGCAGCGGCGGGCTTCCACCTGCCCGGTGAGTCCCGCCCGTGGCTGCGGGCCGAGCGCTCGGCCCGCCGGTACGCGGCGGTCAGCTTCCTGGGCAGCGGCGGGGCGCACGGACACCTGGTGCTCTCCGCCGGTCGGACCCGCGGCGCGAGCGTGGAACGGGACTGGCGGCGGGCGGGCGGCCCGGTGCTGCTGGCCCTCGGCGCCGAGGACCGCGCCGGGCTGCTGGCCGAACTGGACCGCCACCTCGACCTGCTCTCGGTCAACGCCGACCCGTACGCCTTGGCGGTGGCCGCGAGCCGCCGCCTGACGCCCGGTCGGACCGTGCGCGCGGTGCTGGTCGGCACCGACGCGGACAGCCTCACCGCGCAGCTCACCGCCGCCCGGCGGGACCTGCCCGGGGTGTTCGCGCGGGGCGAGGAGTGGGCCACGCCGGCCGGCAGCTACGCCACCGCGCGGCCGATCGGCCCGGAGGGCAAGGTCGCGCTGGTCTACCCCGGGGCCTTCAACTCCTATCCGGGGCTGGGCCGGGACCTGTTCCGCGCCTTCCCCGGCCTGCTCACCCGCTTCGAGGCCGAGGCCGAGCAGCCGGACCGCGCCTTCCGCTCCGCGCTGCTCCACCCGCGCTCCCAGCAGCCGCTCGGGAAGCGGGAGTTGATGGGGCTGGAGGAGAAGCTGGGCGGCGACCTGCCGTTCATGCTGGCCACCGGCACCAGCTTCGCGATCCTCTACACCGACCTGGTCCGTGAGCTGCTCGGAGTCAGGGCGCACGGCGCCTTCGGCTACAGCCTGGGGGAGAGCAGCATGCTGTTCGCCACCGGCGGCTGGCTGCGGGAGGCCCGGCGGGACGACCGGATCAGCGCCACCCCGCTCTTCAAGGACCGGCTCTGCGGGCCGCGCCGGACGGTCCGTGAGCTGTGGGGCCTGGCCGAGGACGCGCCGGACTCGGCGGTCTGGGGCAGCCACGTGCTGCTGGCCGGGGCGGAGGACGTGCGGGCCGCGATGGCCTCGTACGACCGGGTGTACCTGACCCACGTCAACACCCCCAACGAGGTGGTCATCGCCGGGGCACCCGACCAGTGCAAGGCGCTGATCGCCGAGCTCGGCTGCCCCTCGGCCCGCTCGCCCGTCAACTCGGTGATGCACTGCCCGGTGGTGGACGGGGAGTTGGCCGGCCTGGCCGAGCTCAATGACCACCCGGTCGGCCCGGTCGGGGAGTTGGACCTCTTCACCGCCTACGACTACGGCACGGTGGGGGAGTTGGACCGGGAGACGGTCGCCGGGCGGATCGCGCACACGCTCCGCTCCACCATCGACTTCCCCAAGCTCACCCGCACCGCGTACGAGCAGGGCTTCCGCTACTTCGTGGAGGTCGGCCCCAGCTCCACCTGCACCCGCTGGGTGAAGGAGTCGCTGGGCGCCGAGCACCCGCACGTGGCGGTCTCGGTCGACCGGCGCGGGGTGCCCGCCACCAAGGCGATCGCCCAGTTGGCGGCCCGGCTGGTGGCGCACGGCGTCCCGCTCGACCTGTCCGGGCTGCTCGGTGAGCTGCCCGCCCCGGAGGGGCGGAAGCGCCTGCGCTTCCCGGTCGGCGGCGGCCCGTCCATCCCGGCCGCCGTGGCCGCCGCGGCCAGGCCGGTCGTCAGCGGCGCGGTGGGTGCCCCGGCCGCCTTCGCGGGCGTCGGCATCGCACCGGGCGCACCGCTCGCCGCCACCGCCGCGTCCAGTGCCCCGCCCGCCGTCTCCGCCCGGCGCCGCCGCGCCGAGGCGGCCGCGCCGGTCGGTCAGGCGAGCCAGGCCGCTCCGCGCGCAACGGTCGCCTCGATCGAGCTGCCCGGTACGGGTGCGGCCGCGCGGCCCGGTGCGGGCGCTGCGGCCGGTCCGGCCGCCGCCGCTCCTGCCGGGGCGGGTTCGCCCGCACAGCCGGGGCAGGTGACCGCCCTCGGTGCGTCCGGGCCCGTCGCGATCATGGCCGGGCCTCCTGCGGTGAGTGCCGCGCCCGCCGCCCCGCCCACCCCGCCGGTACGGCCGTCCGCCGTCGTCCCGCCGTCCCCCGGACCGTCCGGTCCCGTTCCCGTGGAGGGCCAGCCCCCGATGCCTGTCGATCCGTCAGTCGCCGACCCCGAGGTCATCACCTTCGACGGCGAGCCGATCTCCTTCCTGCCCTGGGCAGAGCCCGAGGCGGCCCCGGTGGCCCAGCTGCCCGCGCGGCAGTCCGTGGCCGCCACCGCTCCGCAGGCCACCGCTTCGCAGGCCACCGCTCCGCAGGCGGCTGCGCCGCAGCCCGGCGTCAGTCCGGCGGGCCAGCTGGTCCGCGAGCTGCGCGAGCAGCTGCTCGCCACCCACTCGGTGGTGATGGAGACCCAGCGGGTGCTCCAGGAGTCCACCCTCAGCCGGGCCGAGGCCCTGCTCTCCCAGGCGCCGGTCGTGCAGCCCGGGTTGCCGGTGCTCCCGGCCCCCGAGCCGATCGCCTTCGCGATCGAGACCACCGTCCCGCAGGCCCCGGCTCCGGCTCAGGCCCCGGCGCTGCCCGCCGCGCCGGTGGTGCTGCCCGCCGCCGTGCTGCCGCCGGTCACCCCGCAGCCCGCCGCCCCGGCCAAGCCCGCCGGCGTGATCTGGGACCAGGCCGACCTGCTGGAGTTCGCCACCGGCAGCCTGGCCAAGGTCTTCGGCGCCGAGTTCGCCGAGATCGACTCCTACGGCAAGCGGGTGCGCCTGCCCGCCGAGCCCTACCACTTCGTCACCCGGGTCACCGACCTCAAGGCGGAGACCGGCGTCTACCAGCCCTCCTTCATCCGCACCGAGTACGACGTCCCCGAGGACGCCTGGTACACGGTGGACGGCGGTGTGCCGCCGGCTGTGGCGATCGAGGCCGGGCAGTGCGACCTGCTGCTGATCAGCTACCTCGGCATCGACTTCAAGAACAAGGGCAAGCGGGTCTACCGCCTGCTCGACTCCACCCTGGTCTTCCACGGCGACCTGCCGAAGGCCGGGCAGACCCTGCGCTACGACATCTCGATCAACCGCTTCGTCACCCAGGGCGAGACCACGATCTTCTTCTTCTCCTACCTCTGCTACGCGGACGGCGAGTTGATCCTGGAGCTCAAGGACGCCTGCGCCGGCTTCTTCAGCCAGCAGGAGCTGGAGACCCCGCTCGGCGTGGTCATCACCGAGAAGCAGAAGGCCGAGCGGGCCGCGCTGAAGAAGACCTGGTTCAAGCCGTTGGCGGAGACCGGCCACAACGACCTGACCGCCGCCGACCTGGAGCTGCTGGCCCAGGGGAAGCCCGGGGAGGTGTTCGGCCCGCACCACGCGCAGGACGAGGGGATGAACCCGGCGCTGCGGCTGCCGGACGCCCGGCTGCGGATGATCGACGAGCTGCACATCGACCGCACCGGCGGCCCGCGCGGCCTCGGCCTGCTCACCGCGAGCAAGCAACTGCAGCCCGATGCCTGGTACTTCGAGTGCCACTTCCCGGACGACCCGGTGCTGGCCGGCTCCATGGTGGCCGAGGGCGCGGTGCAGGCCCTGCAGGCCTACCTGCTCCACCAGGGCATGCACCTGGTGCTGCCGGACGCGCGCTTCCAGACCATCATCGGCCTGCAGACCGAGGTCCAGGTGCGCGGTCAGATCACCCCGCAGCACAGCGAGATCCGCTACGAGATCGAGGTGATGGAGCTGACCCTGCTCCCGCGCCCCTCGGTGATCGCCGACATCCTGGTCTACCTGGGCGACAAGCCGGTGATCCGGATGCACAACTTCGGCATCCAGATCCGGGAGAAGGAGGGCACCCCGTACCGTCCGGAGGCGGGCGGCGTCCCGGTCTTCCTCGGCCGGCGCAACCGCAGCGGCGAGCCCGCGATGATCAACGAGCTGCACCTGGCGCACGCCGCCAAGGGCGACCTGGGCACCGCGATGGGCCCCGAGTTCGACGTCTACGCGAACAGTCGCGCGCCCTACATCCCCAACGGGGACTTCCAGTTCGTCGACCGCATCATGCGGCTCGACGGCACCCGCGGCGACCTCAACCCGGGCTCGGAGATGGTCACCGAGTACGACTCCCCGGCGGACGCCTGGTACTACACCCAGAACGCCCACCCGCACATGCCGAACGCGGTCTACATGGAGACCTCGCTGCAGGCCGCCATCCTGCTCGGCTACTACCTGGGCGCCACCCTCAAGCGCCCGGAGGAGCAGTACGCGATCCGCAACCTGGACGGCAAGGCCACCCTGGTCAAGGACCTGGACCTGCGCGGGAAGACCATCCGCCACCACTCCAAGCTGCTGATGACCAGCGCCATGTCCGGCGCGGTGCTGCAGAACTTCAGCTACGAACTCTCCGCCGACGGCGAGGTGTTCTACGTCGGCGAGTCGCTGTTCGGCTACTTCAGCGACGCGGCGCTGGCCAACCAGGTGGGCCTGGACGCGGGGACGTACGTGGCCCCGTGGATCGAGCAGGAGCAGCCGGCGAACGTGCGCCGGATCGAACTCCCCTCGGACGCACCGGCGTTCACCGACCCGACCGGTGGACGGCTGCACCTGCCGGGCGAGCACTACGCCCTGGTGGACCGGGTCGACCTGGTCGAGGGCGGCGGCAGGTTCGGGGCCGGCTACCTGCACGGGCACCGCGAGGTCCGCCCCGACGAGTGGTACTTCGACTGCCACTTCCACCGCGACCCGGTGATGCCCGGCTCGCTCGGGGTGGAGGCGATCCTCCAGGGCCTGCGGCTCTTCGCCCTGGAGCAGGGCCTGGCCGAGGGGATCGAGCAGCCCCGCTTCGGGCTGGCCGTGGACGTGCCGATGAGTTGGAAGTACCGCGGCCAGATCCTGCGCCACGACCGCGAGTTGAGCTTCGACGTGCACGTGAAGGAGGTCCGCCGCGAGCCCGGCCGGGTGGTCGTGATCGCCGACGCCGACCTCTGGAAGCCCGGCCTGCGGATCTACGAACTCACCGACGTGGCCATCGAGGTCCGCTCCGACGCCGTCTGACGGCTCACCAGACACCCGGGGCTTGCCGGGTCGGTCCTCGGCCCGGCAAGCCCCTTCCCCAGCTAGGAGACAGAGACCCCACCCATGGACACGCTGGAGACACCGCTCCGCTGGTACGGGGAGAGCTACCCCGCCACCGACTCACCGGGCATCTACCAGGCCCTGGCCGCACTGGACCGCCCCTGCTTCATCGTCCGCACCCCCGAGGGCATCGGCGCCGTCGCCGAGGGCCACCCCGCCGCGCGCGGCGCCCGCGCCGGCGGTGGACTGCCGCTGCTGGCCGCCGTCCCGCCGCTGCCCGCCGACCGGCTCGGCTCGCCCGAGTTCCGCGCCGCGCACGGCGTCCGCCAGCCGTACCTGGCCGGTGCGATGGCCGGCGGCATCGCCTCCGCCGACCTGGTGATCGCCCTCGCCAAGGAGGGCTACCTGGCCTCCTTCGGCGCGGCCGGCCTGCTGCCGGAGACCATCGAGCAGGCGCTCACCCGCTTCGCCACCGAGATCCCCGGCCTGCCGTTCGCCGTCAACCTGATCCACAGCCCGAGCGAGGAGCGACTGGAGCGCGAGGCGGTCGAGCTCTTCCTGCGCTACGGCGTGCGCTGCGTGGAGGCCTCCGCCTTCATGGCGCTCACCCCGCACGTGGTCCGCTGGCGGCTGGCCGGGCTGCGGCCCGGCCCGGACGGCCGGGTGCTCGCCGAGCACCGGCTGATCGCCAAGATCTCCCGGACCGAGACCGCCGAGCGCTTCATGAGACCCGCTCCGGCCGCCATGGTCGGCGCGCTGCTGGCGGAGCGTCTGATCACCCCGGAGCAGGCCGAGTTGGCCCGCCACGTGCCGATGGCCGACGACATCACGGTGGAGGCCGACTCCGGCGGTCACACCGACCGCCGCCCGCTGCCCGCCCTGCTGCCCTCCATCCTGCGGCTGCGCGACACCGTCCAGCGCGAGCACCGCTACCCCGCCCAGATCAGGGTCGGCGCGGCCGGGGGCCTCGGCACCCCGACGGCGGTGGCCGCCGCCTTCGCCATGGGCGCCGCGTACGTGGTGACCGGCTCGGTCAACCAGTCCTGCGTGGAGTCCGGCGCCTCCAAGGCGGCCAAGGCGATGCTCGCCGAGGCCGGGATCGCCGACTGCGAGATGGCGCCGGCCGCCGACATGTTCGAACTCGGCGTCGAGCTCCAGGTGTTGAAGAAGGGCACGCTCTTCCCGATGCGGGCCAAGCGGCTCTACGAGCTGTACCAGGCCTACGACGGGCTGGAGGCACTGCCGGCCGAGGAGCGGGCCCGGCTGGAGACCCAGGTGTTCCGCCGCCCGCTGGCCGAGGTCTGGGACGAGTGCGTCGGCTACTTCCGGCGGCGCGACCCCGAGCAGCTGGCCCGGGCCGAGGGCAGCCCCAAGCGGCGGATGGCGCTGGTCTTCCGCTGGTACCTGGGCATGTCCTCGCGCTGGTCGGTGGTCGGTGACCCGGACCGCACCCTGGACTACCAGGTCTGGTGCGGCCCGGCGATGGGCAGCTTCAACGACTGGGTGACCGGCAGCTACCTGAAGACCCCCGGCAACCGCCGGGTGGCCGACGTGGCCCACCACCTGATGCACGGCGCGGCCTTCCACACCCGGGTCGCGCAGCTGCGCACCGCCGGCGTGCGGATCCCCGCCACGGCGGGCGACTACCGGCCGGTGCCGCGGTGACGCCCGAGGAGCTGGACCGCGAGCTCGGTGACCCGGCCGACCCGGAGAACCCGTACGGCTGGGCGGCGGCGGTGCGGCGGGACGAGGCGGGGGAGTACCCGGAGGAGCTCGCCGCTGCGCTCCGCAAGCACGACTTCCACCTGAACTACCTGCCGCGCGATCTGGGCGGCGCCTTCGAGGGCTTCGACCGCAGCCTGACCCTGGTCCGCACCGCCGCCCGGCGGGACCTCAACGTCATGCCCAGCACCATGTTTTCGATCACCGCCGCCACCTGCGTCCAGCTCCACGGCTCGGCCGCCCAGCAGGAACGCGTGGCGGAGGTCCTCCGCCGCGGCGGCTCCGTCGCCTTCGCGATGTCGGAGGCCGACCACGGCAGCGACCTCCTGGCCAACGAGGCCCGGCTCACGCCGGCGGGCAACGGCTGGCGCCTGGACGGGGCCAAGTGGATGGTCGGGCTCGGGCAGCGCAGTGAGGCGGCGTACGTGGTGGCCCGGACCGGCGAGCGCGGGCCCGGGGCGTTCTCGGCCGTCCTCACCGGTCTGGGCGGGGTGGAGCGCGGCCCCGAGGTGCCGACCGGCGGCATGCGCGGGATCGACTTCGCGCACCTGCGGTTCGAGGGGCACCCCGTCGCCGCCGAGGAGCTGGTGGGCCGTCAGGGGGAGGCGCTGGAGGCGGCGGTCAAGGCGCAGCAGGTGGTGCGGCTGATGAGCACCGCCGGCAGCCTCGGCTGCGCCGACACCGCGCTGCGCCTCACCCTCGACTTCGCCACCGAGCGCCGGATCGGCCGCACCGAACTGGTCGAATCCCCCTACCCCCGCCGCGAGTTGGCGATCGCCTCGGCGGCCCTGCTGGCCGCCGACGCGGTCGCCCTGGCGGCGGCCCGCGGCATCCACGTGGCGCCGGAGCAGTTCAGCGTCTGGGGCTGCGCGGCCAAGCACGTGGTGGCCGAGGCGGTGGAGGACGCGATGGGGCGCTGCGCCACCGTGCTGGCCACCCGTTCGGTGCTGCGCACCGAGGGCCCGGGCGGCGGGATCTTCCAGAAGCTCCAGCGGGACGCCGCGCTGGTGCGGGTGGTGGACACCTCCACGGTGGCCAACCTGCGCTCCTTCGCCGGACAACTCCCGGCGCTGATGCGGGGGCTGAACGGGATCGACGCGGATCCGAGGGCGGTCCGGGAGGTCTTCGACCTCCAGGCCGAGCTGCCGCCGTTCGAGCTCGGCCGCCTCGACCTGAACGCCCGCGGCCGGGACCTGGTGACCGCGGGCCTGCCGGACACCGGGCCGATCCACCGCCACCTGGCCGACCTCTCGGTCCAGGTCTCCACCGCCGACCCCAAGGGCAACGAGCTGGTCGACCTGGCCGAGCGGTTCGCCTGGCTGCACGCGGCCGCCGCCTGCCTGCACCTGTGGGTGGTGAACCGGGAGAACGAGGTGCTCGGCCGCCCGGACTGGCTGACCGCGGTGCTCGCCTACCTGCTCTCCCGCGCCGAGGGCACCCCCGTCCGCCGCCGTGAGGCCGAGCTGCTGCCGGCCCTCGCGACCGTCCGGGACCTGTACGGGCGGGGCCGGCTGTTCTCCGCCGTCCCGGTCCAACTCATCTGATGGCACCACCGATCCACAGGAGCGAACCACCGTGCCGAAGGCAGACCTGACCGAGCTCGCCGCGCGGCTCGAAGAGCAGCTCGGCGACCCGCACGACCCCGACAGCAGCATGCCGTTCGAGCAGATCCTGGCCCACGACGAACGGGAGGAGTTCCCCTACGCCTTCGTCAACCTGCTCCAGCGCTGGGGCGTGCACGAGTACGTCATCCCGAAGGCGCAGGGCGGCAAGGCGGGTGACGTCGAGGTCGGCTTCAACCTGCTGCGCCTGATCGCCCGCCGCGACCCGACCTCGGCCACCGCGCTGATGCTCACCAGCCTCAGCTTCATGCCCGCCTGGATCGCCGGGACGGACGAGCAGAAGCAGTACGTCGTCGACCGGATGAAGCAGGGCACCAAGCTGGCCTGGGGCCTGTCGGAGCGTCACCACGGCAGCGACGTGCTGGCCAACGAGATGCGCGCCGAGAAGGTCGAGGGCGGCTACCTGCTGACCGGCGAGAAGTGGCTGATCGGCAACGCCACCGTGGCGGACGGGGTCAGCGTCTTCGCCCGCACCGACCCCAAGGGCGGCCCGGCCGGGTACTCGATCTTCCTGGTGGAGAAGCGCAACACCCCGGCCGGCTCGGTGGTCGAGCTGCCCAACGAGCGGCTGCACGGCCTGCGCGCCCTGGACATGAGCGGCATCCGGCTGGACGGGGTCTTCGTGCCGGACTCGGCCCGGCTCGGCCACGAGGGCCAGGGCCTGGAGATCGCGCTGAAGAGCGCCCAGGTGGCCCGCACCACCATCGGCTCGATGGCGCTGGCGGCGGTGGACACCGCGCTGCGGGTGACCCTGGACTTCACCGAGCAGCGCGAGATCTTCGGCAAGAAGGTCAGCGACATCCCGTACTCCCGGCGGCAGTTGACCGAGGTCTTCGCCGATCTGCTGACCGCCGACGCGGTCAGCCTGGGCGCGGTGCGCAGCCTCCAGCTGGTGCCGGAGCAGACCAGCGTCTGGTCCTCGGTCGCCAAGTACTTCGTGCCGACCCTGCTGGAGCGCTCGATGGCCCAGCTGAACATCGTGCTCGGGGCCCGGCTCTACCTGCGGGCCCATCCGCACTACGGCATCTACCAGAAGATGCTCCGCGACCTGTTGGTGGCCATCTTCGCGGACGGCAACACGGTGGTGAACCTCAAGAACATCGCCCTCCAGCTGGACGGTCTGCTCACCACCGCGGGCAACCCAGAGGCCCGGGCCGAGGCCGAGCGGCGCACCCCCGTGCTCTACGGCATCGACCGCGAGCTGCCGCTCTACCGGCCCTGGGACCAGGAGCTGTTCAGCCGCGGCAAGGACGACGCGCTGCTCGGCGCGCCGGCCGCGCTGTCCCGGCTGTGCGAGCTGGCCACCGCCGCCAAGGGTGAGGAG
Source organism: Kitasatospora sp. NPDC004289 (assembly GCF_053602875.1). NCBI lineage: Bacteria > Bacillati > Actinomycetota > Actinomycetes > Kitasatosporales > Streptomycetaceae > Kitasatospora > Kitasatospora sp. NPDC004289. The sequence goes on from NZ_JBSGEL010000025.1 coordinate 109,266, forward strand.
CGCGGCTGGCTGGAGCGCTCCGCCGCGCTGGCCGCCGAGCTGCTGGAGCGGGCCGAGGACCTGCACGCGCAGGCCGCCGAGCTGCGCTCCGAACTCGGCCGGGAGTACGGCCAGTCGGCCGAGCTCTTCGACCTGGCCAAGCAGTACGCGACCCTGCACGCCACCGCCGCGGTGCTGCACACCTTCGTCCACTCGCACGCCGCGCTGGACGACCCGCTGCCCAGCGGCGCCCTGCTGCTGCTCCAACTGGAGCGGCTGGCGAAGGAGTTCGAGCCGCACCGGGTGGTCACCGGAGCCGCCGAGGTGGACGAGGTGATGCGGGTGCTGCGGCACCTGCACCGGGCCAACCGGCTGTTCTCGTACTGGCAGTTCCCGCTCGCCGAACGGACCGGAGCCGTCCATGCCCAGAGCTGAGCGCCGCACCGCACCCCGCACCGCCGTCTGCCACGGCTGCCAGGGCGTCTTCGCCAAGGAGCTGCTGGACCACACCCTCAAGGTCTGCGAACCCTGCCGGACCGGCTTCCGGCAGTCCATGGACGAGTGGCTCAAGCGGCTGGTCGGCCTGGCCGCCCTCGCCGAGCCGGCCGAGCGCCGCCCGGCCGCCCCGTACCGGGCCAGGCCGTGACCACCGCGGCCGTCACTGCCGATGCCCACCTCTATCTGCTGCCGGAGCGCTCGGTCGACGGCTTCGCCGAACTCCACGGCGGCACCGGTCTGTTGACCCGGGCGGAGCGGGAGCGGATGGACCGTCAGCGCACCGAGGGGGCCCGGAGGCGGTACCTCGGTGCCCGACTGCTCTCCCGCCACGCACTGAGCGACCGGGACGGCCGCCCGGTGGGGGAGTGGCGGTTCGCGGTGGCGGCCTCCGGACGGCCGGAGGCCGAACCGGACGGCCACGGGCTGCGGTTCAACCTCTCGCACACCGACGGCCTGCTGGCCTGTCTGGTCACCGAGGGCCGCACCTGCGGGGTGGACGTGGAGCCCACCCCGGCCCGGCCGGACGCGGTGACCCACCTGCCGCGCTGGTTCGCCCCCGCCGAGCGGGCCGTGCTGGACGGCGCGGAGAACCGGGCGGCGGCGGTGGCCGCGTACTGGGTGCTCAAGGAGGCCTATCTGAAGGCGCTCGGCACCGGCCTGCGCCGGGAGCTGGACGGCTTCGCCCTCAGCGCCCCCTGGCAGCCGCCGATCCGACTCCACGACCCGCTCCACCCCCCGGACTCCGACTGGAAGTTCGACCTGCTCCACCCCGCACCCGGCTACGTGCTCGCCACCGCCGTCGCCGACGGCACGGCCGGCCGGCTGCACCAGACCTGGATCACCCCGTAGAACCGCGTAGAAGAGGAACAGCCAGATGTCCAAGCCCCGTGTCGCCGTCGTCGGAGCCGGTGTGGCCGGTCTCTCCGCCGCCTACAAGCTGCGCGAGCACGCCGAGATCACGCTCTTCGAGGCGGAGGGCCGCCCGGGCGGCCACGCCAACACCATCGAGGTGGAGGACGAGGGCCGCACCCTCGGCATCGACACCGCCTTCGTGGTCTTCAACCAGCCCAGCTACCCCAACCTCAGCAAGTTCTTCGCCGAGCTCGGAGTGGAGAGCCGCCAGCACCTGGGCGGCTTCAACTTCTTCGACCTGGACAGCGGCCTGCAGTACGGCACCGTCGAGATGGGCCTGCCGGAGGAGGAGGTGACCGGCCGCTACGGCGCCGAGTTCCAGACCATCTGGCGCGAGGCCCGCCGCTTCCACGAGGAGGGCCGCAAGGACTTCCTGCGCAAGCGCACCGACCTGCCGCTGGGCGAGTACCTGGACCGTGGCGGCTACAGCCAGGAGTTCCGGTACGGCTACGTGATCCTGCTCTGCACCGCGGTCTGGTCGGTGCCGGCCGAGCTGATCTGGGAGATGCCGGCCACCACGGTGATCGCCTTCTTCATGGCCCACGACGAGGGCGGCCTGGGCGGCCAGAAGGTGGACTGGCGGACCGTCAGCGGCGGCTCGATCTCCTACGTGCGCAAGGCGATCGCCGCGATCGACCCGAAGCTGCGGCTGGCCGAGCCGGTCACCGGCATCCGCCAGGAGGAGGACGGCGTCACCGTCTCCACCGCGCGCAGCTCCGAGCGCTTCGACCACGTGATCCTGGCCACCCACGGCGACACCGCCCGGGAGCTGCTCAGCAACCCGGACGAGGTGCAGCGGCGCACCCTGGAGAAGATCCGCTACAACACCTCGCTCGCGGTGCTGCACACCGACGCCTCGGCGATGCCGGCCGACCGCGGCCGCTGGGACAACTGGAACTACGGCAAGGTCGCGGTGGACGGCGTCAGCCGCCCGTACGTGGCGTACTACATGAACCGCCTGCACGGCTTCGAGTCCGCCACCGACTACTTCGTCACCCTGGACTACCCGCGCGAGATCCGCGAGGAGCTGGTGATCCGCGAACTGTCCTACTCCCACCCGGTCATCGACATCGACCTGCGCCGCCTCCAGCAGACCATCTACGAGGTGAACGAGGGCACCCGGGTCAAGCTGGCCGGCTCCTACTTCCACTCCAAGCAGCTCTACCACGACCAGATCGGCTCGCACGAGGCCGCCTTCTCCTCCGGCATGGAGGCGGCGGCCCAGCTCCTGCGGGAACTGGGCCACCGCGAGGCCTGAGGTCCGGTCAGGCGGGGAGGCCGTAGCGCTTGGCGGACTCGTTCTCCTGGGCCATCCGGCGCAGGGCGAGCAGGACGGGTTCCATCAGGATGGTGAGCAGGACGGCGCGCTCGACCCGCTCCAAGGGGTCGGGGACGCCCTCGAGTTGGTCGAGGTCGAGGGCGGCGGTGCTCGCGGCCAGCTCGGCGTAGGGGAGCAGGGCCTGCCAGTCGGCCGGCAGGCCCAGCTCCCTGAGCGTGGCGAGGGTGTCGGTGACCACGGCGCGGGTAGGAGCCTTCTCGCTGACCTCCCAGCCCATGGCGGAGATCAACTCATCGGCGGGGGAGGGTTCTTGCGGTCCGTCCACGGACGGTTCGGCATCGCCGGTCGGCACCGCGCCGACCGCCAGACCGAGCAGGAAGTGGACGTCGGTCGAGTGCTCGTCCAGGCCCCGGAGCACCTCCCGGGTGGTGGACACCGACAGCCCGCGCACGGTGACCAGGGCGCGGGCCAGCCGGAGCCGGCGGAGGTGGTGCTCGTCGTACTCCGCCTGGGTGGCGGAGGTGGCCACCCCGGCGGGCAGCAGTTCCTCCCGCAAGTAGTACTTGATGGTCGCCACCGGGACGCCGCTGCGGCGGCTCAGCTCCGAGATCCGCATCTTCTCCGCTCTCCACTGGAAATTAGGTAGCAGCACTGTCTAATATAGATAGTGCGACACTCCAATAGTGCACCGAAAGGCCGACGCATGCCCACGCTGCCCTGGACCACCCCCAACACCCCTCGCCCGAACAGCCAGGTGCTGGTGATGGCCTCCCGGCTGGAGGTCCGGTCCCTCAAGGACGTGCCGCGCTTCTTCCTCAAGTCCCTGGCCGCCTGGAAGCAGGTCAAGACCGCGCCCGGCGCGGTCGGCGCCTCGCTGATCGCCCAGCCGCTGAAGGGCGTCTTCTGGACGCTCTCGGCCTGGGAGGACCGCCAGTCGCTCTACGCCTACGCCAAGGCCGAACCGCACTACACGATCATGACCGGGCTCCGCGAGGTGACCAAGCAGTCGGTGTTCACCTTCTGGGACACCACCGCCGAGCAGCTCCCGATCACCTGGCCCGACGCCAAGAACCGGCTGGCCGAGCAGCAGCGCACCGACGCCGCCGGCTGACCACCGACCCCTCCAACAGCCCCGCCCGACAAGGGAGATCCCCGCCATGTCCGCACCCGCCCCCGCCGGGCGCAAGGTACCGCTCTGGCTGTCGATCGTCGCGTGCAGCCTGCCGATGTTCATGGTGGCGCTGGACAACCTGGTGGTGTCCACCGCCCTGCACACCCTCGCGGTGGACCTGAAGGCCACCACCCAGGACCTGCAGTGGTTCGTCAACGCCTACGTACTGAGCTTCGCCTGCCTGCTGCTGACTGGAGCCGCGCTCGGTGACCGCTTCGGCCACCGCAAGGTCTTCGCGCTCGGCATCGTGCTGTTCACCCTCTCCTCGATCGGCTGCGGACTGGCCGACACCAGCGGGCAGTTGATCCTCGCCCGGGCGATCCAGGGCTTCGGGGCGGCGGCCGTCATGCCGCTCTCGCTCACCCTGCTCTCCAACGCCGTGCCGGAGAAGATGCGCAGCCTGGCGCTCGGCCTCTGGTCCGCCGTCAGCGGCCTGGCCATCGCGCTCGGCCCGGTGGTCGGCGGCGCGGTGGTCGAGGGCCTCGCCTGGGAGTGGATCTTCTGGATCAACATCCCGGTCGGCATCGTCGCCGTCCCGCTCGCCCTGATGGCGCTGAACGAGAGCCACGGCGAGAAGGCCAAGCTTGACCTGGTCGGCATGCTGCTGGCCACCGGCGGCCTGCTCGCCCTGGTCTGGGGCATCGTCAACGGCAGCGAGGACGGCTGGACCGACACGAAGATCCTCGGCGCCTTCGCCGTCGCCGCGGTGCTGCTGGCCGCCTTCGTGGCCTGGGAGCGCCGTGCCCCGCACCCGCTGCTGCCGCTCGGCTTCTACCGGATCCGGGCCTTCACCCTGACCAACCTGGTCTCCGCCTCGATGTACTTCGGGGTCTTCGGCTCGATCTTCTTCCTCTCCCAGTACCTGCAGATCGCCCCGCCCCGCACCCCGCTGCACGCCGGCACCCTGACGCTGGCCTGGACCCTGATGCCGATGGTGATCGCCCCGATCGCCGGCGCGCTGACCGACCGGGTCGGCGGCGGCCGCCTGATGGCGCTCGGCCTCTTCCTCCAGGCCGGCGGCCTGGCCTGGATCAACCTGGCGGCCGGCCCGGACACCCCGTACTCCCGGCTGGTCGGTGCGATGCTGCTGGCCGGTGCGGGCATGGGATTCGCCATCGCCCCGACGGCGGCCGTGGTGCTCGGCGCGGTCGGCCCGGAGCACCGGGGCAAGGCCTCCGGTGCCAACACCACCGTCCGCGAGATCGGCGGAGCGCTCGGCATCGCGGTGCTGAGCAGCGTCTTCACCGCCAACGGCAGCATGCGCGGCGCCCAGGAGTTCACCGACGGCCTGCACCCGGCCGTCTGGGTCGGCGTGGCGGTCGTGGTGCTCGGCGCGCTGGCCGCGCTGGCCATCCCGCGTCCGCCCAAGGCGGCCCCGGCCGAGACCGTCGAGACCACCGAGGCCCCGGCCCCGGTCACCGTCTGACCCGCCTTCAGCAGGGGCCCGGGGAGCGTGCGACTCCCCGGGCCCCTCGGCGTCCGGTGCCGGTCCGATGGTGGAGGTGGCGCCGCTCATCAGTTCACCAGTTCACCAGCTCCCCTGCGGGGCGCCGGTGGCGAGGTCGAGCACCAGCCGGGCGTCCAGCGGGCGGGTCAGCTTCACGGTGACGCGGTCCGTCACCAGCACGAGGGTGCACGGCTGCTGCTGCGGCTGCGTCCGCCGCACCTCGGCGATCAGCACCACCAGCCGGTCGGTCTCGTACGCCTCGGTGCCGGTCACCCGCTCGCAGGAGCCCCGCCCCACCCTGCCCGTGACGGTCAGTCCGTCCGCCGAGACCGACTCGTAGGTCACGCTCCGGTCGGCCCACCGCTGCACGGGTCGGCCGAGGGGCGGCTGTTGTGGGGCGACCGCCGGGTAGACGAAGGGATCCTGGTAGCCCGCGATGGTGAACTCCCAGACCGGGACGGTGGCCTGGCCCCGGCTGGTGGCCACGGTGCGGCTGCCCCGGGCCACCCCCGTGAGCTTCAGCGGGGGTTCGCAGTCCGCCCCGCACGGGGGCTTGCCCTTGGCCAGCCCGTCCAGCACCTGCCGCGGCGAGATCATCGGCAGGGCCTGCCGCCGGCCGTGGACCCAGACCACCTCGGCGGTGGCCTCGGCGGTGGGCAGTGCGGTGACCGGCTCGATCAGCCCGCTGAGGTAGGCGGTCTTGCCGCCGTGGGTGAAGGCGTCCGGGGGCAGCCACTCCTGGCGCGGGTCCAGCGGGTAGTACCCGTCGGACCAGGCCCGTTCCGCCTCCGACCCCGGCCACTCCCGGGCCACCTGCGCGGCCCGCTCCAGGGCCGTCCCGCTCGTCGTGGGCACCGGTGTGCGGTCGATGTCGTGCCCGGCGTCGGTGGCGGCGCAGCCCGCCGTCAACAGCGCCGCGAGTGCGAGTGTCGTGATGCGTCTCATCTGGTCGTCCCCCCGTACCGGATAGCCGAGTCGGCGCCGATCGGACGCGGCCGGTCAGCCGTCGGTTCCACCGGACGAGGGCACCGGGCGGACCGGACGGGGCTCGCCGGTGGTCAGGTCGAGCACCGTCCGGTCCCCGAGCGGGGCGCGCAGGCGGACGGTGGCCGTCCCGCTCACGGTCCCGGTGGTGGCGCAGTCGGCGCCTGAGGTGCCGGTGAGCAGCAGCACCGGCACCACGGAGTGCTCGGTCTCGAACGCCTCGCTGAGGAAGACCCGTCGGCAGGGCGGGAGTTCGACCGTGCCGCTGACGGTGAGGCCGTCCCAGGAGGCGGTGCGCGCGTCGAACTCCGCCACCGACAGGCCGGCCGGTGACGACGGGTAGCCCGTGGGCGGGAGCGGGTCGGCCCGGCGCTGGGCGGCGACGGCGGGCAGCACGAACGGCTCGGAGTAGCCGGGGGAGACGAACTCCCAGACCGGGACGGTGGCCTGGCCCCGGCTGGTGCCCAGCTCGCGGCGGGCCGGCCGGATCTCGGTCACCTTCAGCGGGGTGCAGTCGGCGTGGCAGCTGCCGAACTGCTCCCCTGCCATGTCCCGCAGCGCTTCCAGGGGCGAGCGCCCGACCAGGCCGAGGGCGCGCCCGTCGGACCAGCGGACCTCCGCGAGCCGGTCCGCGGCCGGCCCGGAGTCCGCCGGCTCGACGCTGCCGCTCAGGTAGCCGGCCTTCTCGGCGAGGCTGCGGAAGGCCTCGGGCGGCAGCCACTGCGGGGACCGGTCCAGCGGGTAGTACCCGGCCCGCCAGGCCTCGTGGGCGGCGGTGTGCTCCCAGGCCCGCACCGCCTCCAGGGCCCTGGCCCGGGCGGCGGTGGCCACCGGGTCGTCCGGTGCCACCTTCCGCAGCACCACCCCGGCCGACCTCGACCGGGTGCTGTCCTGCACCGTGGACGAGCCCGTCTCCTGGGCCGACCCCGAGCGCTACCGC